>NZ_JAKZKW010000001.1:600000-821863 GCF_022808695.1 Fundidesulfovibrio soli | reverse complement strand
GGTTTCCCCCCGGACCCCCCTTCCAAAAAACTTCAATAGGCTTCGCGTCGATCACTGCCAGCGCGGCAGGGTAATGCGAAGTAAATTATCGAGGGGGTCTGGGGGAAATCATTTCCCCCAGCCGGTCCAGGGCGGAGCCCTGGCCGCCGGAGGCCGCCTCTGATGCGAGGACGCCACATGCTGCTCGACGCCGACAACATCTACTACCGTCAACTCAACAAGCAGATCCGCGAGCTGGTCGCCCAGGGCGAGACCGAGTTCGAGATCATCAACGTGCGCGGCCAGCGCTACATCGCCGACGGCCTCATCGGCGACCTCACTTTCAAGGTGCACGGCGTGCCCGGCCAGGACATGGCCGCCTTCATGCGCGGGCCCACCATCCGCGTGGAGGGCAACGCCCAGGACGGCGTGGCCAACACCATGGATGACGGCCTGGTGGTCATCGACGGCATGGCCGGCGACGTGGTGGGCTACGCCATGCGCGGCGGCAAGGTGCTCATCAAGGGCGACGTTGGCTACCGCGTGGGCATCCACATGAAGGCCTACAAGGAAAAGTTCCCCGTGTTGGTCGTGGGCGGCAAGGCCGGCGACTTCCTGGGCGAGTACATGGCCGGCGGCGCCATCATCCTGCTGGGCATGTTCACCGGCAAGCCCGACGCGCCCATCTGCGGCCGCTCCCTGGGCACGGGCATGCACGGCGGCGTCATCTACGTGCGCGGCGGCGTCCCCGTCGAGCAGCTGGGGCCCCACCTCAAGACCGAGCCCGTGGACGAAGAGGACATGAAGCTCATCACCGCGAACCTCAAGCAGTTCTGCGATGAATTCGGGGTTGACTTAAACACCGTTTTGGCTGAACCCTTCCAACGCGTGAAACCGTTTTCCCACCGCCCGTACGGCAACCTTTACGTTGCCTGCTAAGGGGCCGGAAAGCGTAACCCATCACCGGAGGAATCAATGTTTCTGACCAGCGTGGCATACGCCATGGGCCAGCAGCCCGCAGCCGGCGCCGAGGGCCCCGGCGGAGGGCTCATGTCCTTCCTTCCGCTCGTCCTGATGTTCGTCATCTTCTACTTCCTGCTCATCCGCCCGCAGCAGAAGAAGCAGAAGGAAGCGCGCGAGATGCTCAAGAATCTCAAGCGCGGCGACAAGATCATGACCGGCGGCGGCATCTACGGCCGTATCGACTCCCTCACCGACGAACTGGTGAACGTGGAAATCGCCTCCGGCGTCGTCATCACCGTGAATCGCAACTTCGTGTCCGGCCTGGCCGACCCCGCGAAGGCCCCTGCGGACAAGGGTGAGAAGAAGAACGACAAGAAAGCCGTCAAAGCCGACGAAAAAAAGGAAGACAAGCAGGCTGAAACCAAATAAGCCTGTTCTGCCTCACTTTTCGACCATCTGCGAGGGGGAAACCGAGGGTTTCCCCTTTTCGCGCTGCAAGGAGCGTGCATGTCCAGCCTGTCCTGGCGCCTGATCGTGGTGGCCCTCGCGACCGTATTCGGATTGGCCTTCACCCTGCCGTCCATCGAATCCGTCCGCCAGTCCCCTTTGGGGTCGATTCTGCCCTCCAACCAGGTGAGCCTCGGCCTTGACCTCAAGGGCGGCATCCACCTGACCCTCGGCGTCGACGTCGACAAGGCCGTGGCCAACTCACTGGCCCAAGGCGGTCAGGACATCAAGGCCTTCGCCCAGGAGAAGGAGATCGTCATCATCCGCCAGAACCTGGTGGACAACAAGCGCCTTGAGTTCGTGCTGGCCTCGCCGGACAAGAAGGCCGCCTTCGACGAGATTCTCAAGAAGCAGTTCCCCGGCATGACGGTGGAGCGCACCGACACCGTCGACGACGGCAAGATCAAGTACACCCTGGGCTTCACGGCGGACTACCGCAAGAACCTGGTCTCCCTCACCGTGGACCAGGCCGTGAAGACCATCCGCAACCGTATCGACCAGTTCGGCGTGGCCGAGCCCGACATCCGCAAGCAGGCCGGTGACCGCATCCAGATTCAGCTGCCCGGCCTCAAGGATTCCGACCGCGCCATCGCCCTGGTGGGCAAGACCGCGCATCTTGAATTCAAGATCGTGGACGAGTCCGCCGACGTGGCCAAGGCCGAAAAGGGCCAGCTCCCCCCGGGCCGCGAGCTCATCATGGAGCGCATCACCAACCGCGACGGCAGCGCCGCCGACCGGCCCCTGGTGGTCAAGGCCGATGCCGTGCTCACCGGCGAGCACATCGCCGACGCCCGCGTGAACTTCGATCAGAACAACAACCAGCCTTACGTGAGCCTGAACTTCACGCCGCGCGGCGCCAAGATCTTCGAGCGCGTCACCGGCGAGAACCTGAAGAAGCGCATGGCCATCATCCTGGACGGCAAGGCCTACTCCGCTCCCGTCATCCAGGACCGCATCGCGGGCGGCCGCGCCACCATCACCGGCCGCTACACCGAGACCGAAGCCCGCGACCTGGCCGTGGTGCTGCGCGCAGGCGCGCTGCCCGCCCCGGTCAACGTGCTGGAGCAGCGCACGGTCGGACCCTCCCTGGGCCAGGAGTCCATCGACAACGGCGTGATGAGCATCAGCGTGGCCTGCGCGGCCATCGCCCTGTTCATGCTGGTCTACTACAGCTTCTCCGGCGTGGTGGCCAACATCGCCCTGGTGCTCAACGTGTTCCTGATCATGGCCGGCCTGTCGCTCTTCGGCGCGACGCTGACCTTGCCGGGCATCGCGGGCATCATCCTGACCATGGCCATGTCCGTGGACGCCAACATCATCATCTTCGAGCGCATCCGCGAGGAGATACGACTGGGCCTGCCGCCCAAGGCATCCATCAAGGAGGGCTTCCAGCGCGGCGCCCTGACCATCCTGGACGCCAACGCCACCACGGCCATCGCGGCCATCGTGCTCTACGAGTTCGGCACCGGCCCCATCCGCGGCTTCGCGGTGACCCTGCTGCTGGGCATCGTGGCCTCCATGTTCACGGCCATCTTCGTCAGCCGCACGCTGATGGAGCTGTGGGTGCGCGGGCACAAGGCCGAGACCAGGCTCTCGATCTAGTGTGGCGAATCGCCGGGGAAAGACCCCCGGTTGGAATCCGAATGAAAAAGGCGCGGTCCGCAGGGACCGCGCCTTTTTACGTGCGTCGGGGCAGGGCGGCTAGTTCACCCGGTAATGGCAGCCCAAACTCCTGGTGTTACGCATGGCCGACAGCGTGATGATGTACGCCGCCTGGCAGCCGTGGAACAGGTCGATGATGGGCTTTGAGAGCGGGGTCTCGCGGTAGAAGTCGTGCAGGTGGACGTTGAGGTCACGCAGGTCCTCGAAGGCGCGCTTCAGGCGCGAGGCCGTGCGGTGGATGCCCACGTAGTTCCACATGGTGGACTTGATGGTGGACCAGTCCTGGTTGATAAGCGCCGGGTCCTCGTTGCGGTCGTTGCCGGGGCTGACCCAGTCCGGGATGGAGTCGCACAGCTTGCGCGTGACCACCGGCTTGGAGCCGAAACGCGAGCCGATGTACCCGCCCGCGCTCACGCCCCAGACCACGCACTCCAGGAGCGAGGTGGAGGCCATGCGGTTGGCACCGTGCAGGCCCGTGCAGCTGCACTCGCCCACGGCGTAGAGCCTGTCCACGGTGGTGCGTCCGTGCACGTCCACCAGCACGCCGCCGCAGGAGTAATGCTCCGCCGGGACCACGGGGATGGGCTGCTTGGCGATGTCGACGCCGATCTCCGCGCACTTCTTGGCGATGCCAGGGAAGCGCCGGGCCACGTCCTTCACGTGGTTGGCCGCGTCCAGGTAGACGCAGTCCTCCCCGGACTTGAGCAGCTCGTCCATGATGGCCCGGGTCACGATGTCGCGCGGGGCCAGGTCCGCCCGGGTGTCGTACTTGGCCATGAAGGCCTCGCCCTTGGCGTTGACCAGCCTGCCGCCCTCGCCGCGCATGGCCTCGGTGATGAGGAAGCGCCGCTCCGCCCGGTGGTAGAGCGAGGTGGGGTGGAACTGGATGTACTCCATGTTCAAATAGCGCGCGCCGCAGCGGTAGGCCATGGCCACGGCCGAGCCCACGCAGGCCTTGGTGTTGGTGGAGTGCAGGTAGACCTGGCCCACGCCGCCGGTGGCCAGCACGGTGTAGTCCGCCAGGATGGTCTCAACCACGTCGGACACGGAGTTGTAGACGTAGGCCCCCAGGCACTGGTTCACCAGGTGGTACTTGTATTCCAGCTGGGTGGCGTGATGGTGCGAGGTGAGCACGTCCACGGCGGTGCGGTGGGTGAGCACCTTGATGTTGGGGTGCTTCTCCACGGCGGCCACCATGTGCTTCATGATGGAATAGCCCGTGGAGTCCGCGCAGTGCAGGATGCGCGGGATGCTGTGCCCGCCCTCCTTGGTGAGGTGGTACTGGCCGTCCTCGCGGAGCTCGAAGGGCACGCCCAGGCGGTCGATGAGCAGGTCGCGCACGATGGCGGGCCCCTTGCGGGCCAGGAAGCGCACGGCCAGCAGGTGGTTCACGTTCCAACCGCAGTTCAGGATGTCCTGCTCCAGCAGGGAAGGGCTGTCCTCGGGCGAAGTGTAGACGATGCCGCCCTGGGCCAGGGAGGAGTTGCCGTCGGTGAGCTTGTCCCCGGCGCAGAGCAGGTACACCTCGCGCCCTTGGTCGGCCAGGGTCAGGGCGGTGGCGCATCCGGCCGCGCCGGAGCCGATCACCAGCACCTGGGTCTTCATCCTGTAGTGGTACATTGCCTGCTCCTTGTCCGCCCTTGGAATGATTCGATCACGGCTGCCTGTTCAAAAAACACGCTGGCAAGGCGCGGGAAAAAGTCAAGGCCGAAGCGTATCCGGCATACGCGAGGGATTGGCTTTTTTCCGCAACGCCGCCAGCGGGGATTTTTCAACAGGCAGTCATCGTCCCGCCTGAACCTCTGTCACCGGCAGGAGCTCCCGCAGGAGTTTCGGGTCCAGCGCGGCAAGGGCTCCGCGCTTCCCGGCGTTGATGTAGATGACGTCCAGGCCGAAGATGCTCTTTTCCGCGTACACGGGCAACTTCTTGCGCGTGGCGAAGGGCGAGATGCCGCCCACCTGGTAGCCAGTGTGGCGCTGGGCGGCCTCCTGCGAGCAGGGGGTCACGGTCTTCACGCCCAGGCAGCGGGCCAGTTCCTTGAGGGAGACCTCGCGGTCGCCGTGCATGAGCACCAGGAAGGGCTGTTTCGCATCGTCCTCGAAGACGAGGGTCTTGACGACGGCGTTCTCGGGTACACCCAGCTCCTGCGCGGCGCGCTCGGTGCCGCCGTGGTCCACGTAGTCGTAGAGCCGCACCTCGAAGGGCACCCTGGCGGAGGCCAGCAGGCGCGTGGCGGGCGTGACGGGGGGCTTCGCGCTCATGGGCGGGGCCTAGGCGTGGCGCGAGGCCGGGCCAGCGCACACCTCCAGCATGCGCGTCAGCGCCATGCGGGCGGGGGGGATCAGGGCCTCGTCCACCTCCACGCAGGGGGAGGAGTCCAGGTTCTCCAGCAGACAGGCCAGGTTGGGCTCCGTGACCTTCTCCATGTTGGAGCAGGTGGAATAGAGCAGGGGGCGCACGTCCTTGACGCCCTTGTACTGGCCGGCCAGCCGGTTCACCAGGTTCCACTCCGTGCCCACGTAGATCACCGAGCCTTCGGGCGCTTCGGCCACGTACTTGATGATGAAGGAGGTGGAGCCGCAGGCGTCCGCCAGGGCCACGGTGTTGGGGTGGCACTCGGGATGTACCACAACCTTGCAGCCCGGGGATTCCGCCCGCGCCTTGCGGATGGACTCGGGCTTGAAGCGCGAGTGGATCACGCACTGGCCGGGCCAGAGCAGCAGTTGGGCCTGGCGGGCCTTCTCCAGCATGATGGCCTTGCCGTGCTCGCGGATGTCCAGGATGTGGCGCAGCTCCTTGGGCAGGCCCACCCAGTCGGCGGAGTTGAGGCCCAGGCGCACGTCCGGCAGGAAGAGCGTATGCGGCCCCTGCGCCAAGGCCCATTCGAGCATGACCTTGGCGTTGGCCGAGGTGCACACGGAGCCGCCGCGCTCGCCCACCAGGGCCTTCACCGCCGCCGAGGAGTTCACGTAGGTCAGCGGCGTCACGTGGAGCCCGCCCGCGGCCAGCACGTCCAGGACGTTGCGGGCCAGCCAGGCCGGGGCCATGTCCGACATGACGCAGCGGGAGTTCATCTCCGGGATGAAGACCTTCTGCCCGGGCTTGGCCAGGATGGCGGCCGTCTCGGCCATGAAGAACACCCCGCAAAACACGATGTATTCGGCGTCAAGGTCCGGGATGCGCCGGGAGAGCTCCAGGGAGTCGCCCGTGTAGTCCGCGTGGCGGGCCACGGCGTCGGACATGTAGTGGTGGGCCAGGATCACCAGGCGCTTGCCCAGGCGCTGCCGGGCGGCCTCGATGCTATCGGAGTCGTTGCGGGCGGTCATGGTGTCTGCTCCAATGCGGCCAGCTGCATGCTGAAGTCCGCGTAGGGCGCGGAGTGGGTGATGCGGCCCACGGAGATGAAGTCCGCGCCCAGCGCGGCCAGCTCCGGCAGGCGGTCCAGGTCCACTCCGCCGCTGATTTCGGTTTCGATGCCCCTGGGGATAAGAGCCAGGGCCTCACGCATCTGGTCCGGGGTCATGTTGTCGAGCATGATGCGCTCCGGGCGCTCGGCCACGGCCTGGAGCACCTCCTCCAGGCTGCGGCACTCCACCTCCAACGGCGGGCGGCCCTGGGGGAAGGCCCTGCGCACGGCGGCCACGGCCTGGGGGATGCCCCCGGCGCGGTCGATGTGATTGTCCTTGAGCATGAGCATTTCGGCCAGGTCGCGCCGGTGGTTCAGGCCGCCGCCCATGAGCACGGCGTACTTTTCCGGGTAGCGCAGGCCGGGGAGTGTCTTGCGGGTGTCCAGCAGGCGCGTGCGCGAACCGGCCAGAGCCGCGACGTAGCGGGCCGTGAGGTTGGCGATGCCCGAGAGATGGCAGAGAAAGTTGAGGATCACCCGCTCGGCCTTGAGCAGGCCCGCGGCAGGCGCGGTGATGACGGCGGCCACGGTCCCGGCGGGGATGCGCTGGCCGTCCCGCGTGCGGTAGTCGCGGCGGGCCTCGCCCAGGATGCCCATACGCTCGAGCACGATGTCCGCGATGGGCAGCCCGGCCACCAGGGTGTCCTCCTTGGCCACGATGCGCGCCGCGAGAAGGTCCGCTTGCGCGAACACGGCCTGGGCTGTCAGGTCCGGGCCGTCCTCCTCCAGGGCCAGGTCCACGGCCCGCAGCAGGTAGTCGCGGGCCGGGCCGGTGAAGTATGCGTCGAAGGCTGTCATGGTAAAAGGGGCGGGTAGCATGAAACGCCACGCCAGGAAAGAGCCCAGGCCGCTGATCCTTGCTTGATACCCGTTTCACAAATCCGGGCCGCGATCAGCCTCCCAGGGGAGCGGCAATGGCTGCGGCCGACGCGCCGCTAGAAGCTGTAGGCCAGGGACAGCTGTCCGCTCAGGCCCGCGCTCCTGGCCCCGTCGCCGAGGACGCCGTTGCATCTGGCCTTGAGCGTCAGGGCGTCGCGCTGGGCCGTCACCCCCAGGCCCGCCTTGAACAGGTTCCAGCTTTCGAAGGCTGAGGCCTGGCTCACGGAGTAGCCGTACAGCGTGCCGACGCTTTCGACCTGGGGATTGGCGAGCATCCGCTCGTAGCCGAGCGTGAGCGCGGGCGTTATCGTCCAGGCCCCCAGTTGCCGGGCGTCGAGGGCGATGTCCAGGTCCGCCAGGAGGCTGGCTGTCGTCTTGTTGATGCCGTGGACGTTCAGGGCCAGGTCGCTGCCGCCCTCGCTCAGGCTGCCCAGGCTGACGCCCGCGACGCGGACTCCGGCCTGCGGGGTGACGGTCAGGGGCGCCAGGCGCAAGACGTGGCCCAGCCCGGCGCGGCCGCCGTAAACCGCGCCGTTGCCGTTGCCGGTGGCCGTGCCCAGGCCGCCGCCCAGGCCGCGCCTGCTCTGGCAGCCGATCCAGCCCGCGTCCGCGCGCCCCTCCACGAAGGGGCCGGATTCGAGGCTGGAAAAACCGTAGCGCCCGCCGAGCGTCGCCAGCACCGCGTTGATGTCCGCGGTGGCGTCGGAGCTGCCCACGGACCCCCAGTTGTAGCCGATGCCGAGGCTGGCGCTGGCCTGCCCGTTGAAGCGGCGCGTGGCGCCGATCATGGAGCCCGCGTTGTACTCCGTGCTTTCGGCCGCGCCGTTGTATCCGTTGGTGCGGAAGCCGCCGCCGAAGCCCGCCAGCCAGTAGCGGGTCTGGCCCTCGGGCAGGTCGCGGGATTCCGTGAAGGGCCGGATCGCCTCGTCGATGCGCTGGGATTGGCGCATCAGGTAGGCGGCGGCGTCGGCGTGGACCTGGCCGCCCACCTGGGTCTGGACGCCGCCGAGCGAACCTTCGTCCACGGCGGACTGGAAATAGTAGTTGTAGCTGGTGTAGCGCCCGGACAGGGGAGAGTTCTGCAACTGGTTCAGGAGCGCCGCGCCCGAGGCCGCGTTTCCGGCAAGCCCGGCCTGTCCCGCCACCACCGGGTAGTAGACCATCTTGGCGCGCAGAACATAGATGTCGGCCTGGCTGAGCCCCAGCCCTTGCGTCAGGTAGCCGTACATCGACCCGTAGGAGGCGGTCACCTGGTCGAGCGCGGCCTGGAGCCAACTGGAATCGACACCGAAAAGCAGGTTGAAATTCATGCCGCGCAGTTCAGGCGCCACCGCCAGAACGGCCGCCGCCTGGGCGTTGATGGGCCCGGCCAGATAGGAGTTGGAGGCCAGATAATCCTGCATGCGGGTCGCGGGGGATACGCCCGCGATGGTCTCCAGCAGGGCCGCCGTCCAACCGGTGCGGTCCTTGCCGTCCGAGCAGTGGAAAAGGTCGGGTCCGGGATCGTGGGCCATGGTCAACAGGACCGCGCCGAACCCCGCGCGCGATGCCGGATTGGTGACGAACGTCCTGTAGCCTTCCTGGGCCGTGCGGAGCAGGGCCGCCTGGGAGTTGATCTGCGAGGTGTCGATGGGCAGCCCCGAAGTGCCGAAGACGTTGACGTTGGTGTATTGGGCCCCGGCAGGCAGCACGTCGGGCGTCTGGCCGATCTCCGTGGGGGTGCGCAGATCGATGTCGCGGACGATGCCCAGCCGGGATACGGTCGCCAGGTCCGTGTTGCTGAGGGTCAGGGCGCTGGAGCGATAAAAGGCCCCGGTGCGCATCACGCCGAAATTGCTTGTGGCGTTGACGAAGCCCGTGCCCCCGTTGCTGGCGGAGATGCCCGCGATGTCCCGGAAGTTCGGGGCCGAGGCCAGGATGGGAGTCGTGATCGGCTGCTGCGCCCGGGCCGGTGCGCAGGACAGGCAGAGAATCAGGGTGATGGTGACGTACAGAATGCTTTTCGCCCGGTGTGCCGCAAATGCAGGCATGCTCATCTCCCTTTTCCTGGTTGTTCGTTCGTCTCTGCCACCCCTCTGGCGATGGTATGGGAAATCCCTGGCGCACCTGTACGGCGGCCTTGTGCCGGATGTTCGCCGGTCCCGGGAGAAAGCTTGATGGCTGCCAGCCCGTCGGGCCGCTATTTTTTCCTGAGCCCCTTCAGTCGCGCGGCCAGCTTGGGCTCCGCGCCCTGGTCCTTCTCCTGGTAGAAGCGCACTCCGGAGAGCTCCGGGGGCATGTACTCCTGCTCCACCCAGGCCCCGGGGTAGGCGTGGGGGTACTTGTAGCCCTCCCCGAAGCCCCACTGGCGCTGCAGCTTGGCCGAGGGGTTGCGCAGGTGCAGGGGCACGGGCAGCGCGCCCCTGGCCTGCACCTCCTTGCGGGCGGCCAGGTAGGCCGCGTAGCTGGAATTGCTCTTGGGAGCCAGGGCCAGGTACACCGTGGTCTCGGCCATGGGGATGAAGCCCTCGGGCATGCCCACCATCTCCACGGCGTGCTGGCAGGCCACGGCCAAGGGCAGGGCCTGGGGGTCGGCCAGGCCCACGTCCTCCGAGGCGGAGAGGATCAGCCTGCGGGTGACGAAGCGCGGGTCCTCCCCGGATTCGAGCATGCAGGCCAGGTAGTAGAGCGCGGCGTCCACGTCGGAGCCGCGGATGGATTTGATGAAGGCCGAGGCCAGCTCGTAGTGCTGGTCCGCGTCGCGATCCCCGCGCATGACCTGCTCGGGCAGGTTCTGGCGCAGCTCGGCCGGGGCGCGCTTCTCCGGCGGCAGCTGTGCCGCGTACTCCAGCAGGTTCAGGAAGGTGCGGGCGTCCCCGCCGGACATGGCGGCCAGCATCTCCTGGCTTTCGCGGGGCAGGTCCTCCATGTGCAGGGCGGTGAGCCCGCGCTGGCCCACCTGGAGCATCTCCGAGTGGGAGAGGGAGCGCAGACGCATGACGTGCAGCCTGGAGAGCAGCTGCTTGGTCACCGAGAAGGAGGGGTTCTCCGTGGTGGTGGCCAGCAGGGTGATGTCGCCGTGTTCGAGCAGGGGCAGGAAGAAATCCTGCTGGGCCTTGGAGAAGCGGTGCAGCTCGTCGAGGATCAGGATCTCCTTACCCTCGATCTTTTGGCGCAGGGTGGCCAGCCCGGCCTCCGGGGCGCTGACGCGCACGTAGGGCACGCCCTTGGCCTTGGCCAGCAGCAGCGCCAGCGTGGACTTGCCGCAGCCCGGCGGACCGTAGAGCAGCAGGCTCGGCAGGCGGGCGGCCTTGAGCATGGTCTGGAGGCGGGTGATCACATGGCCCTGGCCCGTGAATTCCTCGAACGTCTCCGGGCGGATGGCGTGTGCGAGAGGCGGCATGGAGGCAGCCTACCTCCAGGCGGCGGGATTGTCACCCCCGACCGTTTCAGCGTCCCCATTCTCGCTCACAGCCCACCAGGCCAGGCCCAGGCACATGAGCGCGGCCGTTTCCCAGCGCAGGGGGCGCGGCCCCAGGGTCACGGCCTCGAAACCGGCCCCGGCGAACAGGTCCGCCTCGCCCTGGGTCAGCCCTCCCTCGGGGCCCAGCACGAAGATGCTGTCGCCCTGCACGGCCAGGTCCTCGCGGGCCAGGCCCCGGCGCAGCACCGGCGATTCCCAGAGCAGCCAGCGCTTCGTGAAGCCCGCCGCGCGCGCGGCCAGCCCGGCAGCCCCGCCGGGGATCATCTCGATCTTCGGCAGGCGGGGGTTGCCGCACTGCTTGGCCCCGGCCACAAGCTGGGCCTGCCAGGTCTCTTTGGGCTGGGCGGGCATGCCGCCCTGGCTGCGAGCTGCCTCCCAGAAGAGGATGCCAGCGGCCCCAAGCTCCACGGCCTTCTCCAGCAGCCAGCCGCGCCGGGTGGATTTGTTCCAGCCCAGGGCCAGCCAGCAGCGCGAGGCCGGGGCAGGGGCCTTACGCTCGGTGAGCAGGCGCAGCGTGACGCCGCCCTTGACCGCCTCCACCTCGAACAGGCCCTCGCGCCCCTGGCCGTCGAAACAGCGCACCTGCGCGCCGGGGCCCAGGCGCAGCACCTTGGAGAGGTGCTTGGCCTCGTCGCCGGGCAGGCGGAAGGGAGGTTCCCAGCATTCGGGGGGCAGGAAGAAGGAGTCCAGTCTGGGCATGGCGCGCCGGGTGGTTGTGTAGGTTCTGGTTGGCGGACTTTTGGGTCTGGCTGGCTTCCGCCTGGTCCCTCACTGCGCCGGATAGGCCGATATATTTGAAGAATATCAGCCTTTCCGGCGCAGCGAGGGACCAGGCGGAAGCCAACACGATTCACCGCGTTGGTGCGGCAAGACCGGGCGTTGCGGTTTCGGCGCTGACCGTTAACCGGTCACGCTCCGGTCATATTGTCGCGCCTCGCCGCGAAGCAGCCGCCGGGGTCCGGGGGGAGGCCCTCCCCCCGGCGGGGTTCGGGGCGGTGCCCCGTTGCTCTCGTAATTCTTATCCGTTCAATTTCTTCCTGGCGGTGCCGCCCTGGTAGAAGGGCAGGTCCACCTTCTTGGCGGGCAGCTCGACCTTGGCGGTCTTGACCACGAAGTCGGCGGCGTCGGCGGCCTCGGCCTTCACGTAGGCCAGGGCGATGCTGTGGCCCAGGGAGGGCGAGAAGGAGCCGCTGGTCACCACGCCCACGACCTCGCCGCCGGGCAGGGCCACAACGTCGTGGTGGCGGGCGCTGCGGCGGCCCTCGATGGAGAGCGCGATGAGCTTTTCGGGGGCGTCCAGGGCGCGGGCCTTGCCCACGTACTCCGCAGTGGAGGTGAGCATGCCCGCGTAGCCAGCGGCTCCGGGGGTGTGCTTGGTGTCCAGGTCCTGCCCGTAGAGGGGGTAGCCCATCTCCAGGCGCAGGGTGTCGCGCGCGCCCAGGCCCGCGGGCAGCACGTCGGGGTCGGCGGCCAGGGCCTCCCAGAGGTCATTGGCGCTGGAAGCGGGCAGGTAGAACTCGTAGCCCAGCTCGCCGGTGTAGCCGGTGCGGCTGACGATGATCTCCACCTCGCCGAACATGGCCTTGGTGAAGCTGAAATAACCGAGCTTCTCCCACTCGCCGGGCAGCAGGCCCTGGAGCACCTCGAAGGAGGCCGGGCCCTGCAGGTCGATCTTGGCGGTCTGCTCGGAGATGTTGGTGAATGAAAGCCCGTCAGGCAGGCGGGAGGCGATGGCCGCGAAGTCGGTGTCGATGCACGCGCCGTTGACCACGAGCATGAACTCGTCCTCGGCGATGCGGTAGACGATCAGGTCGTCCAGCACGCCGCCCTCGGAGTTCAGCAGGAAGCCGTAGCGGCACTTGCCGGGGGCCAGGGTGTCCAGGTTCTGGGTCACGGCCTTGGCCAGGGCGTCCTTGGCTCCCGCGCCCTTGAGCGAGAACTCGCCCATGTGGCAGATGTCGAAGATGCAGGCCTTGGAGCGGCAATGCTGGTGCTCGGCGATGATGCCGGAATACTGCACGGGCATTTCCCAGCCCGCGAAGGGGACCATCTTGGCTCCGTGGGCTTTGTGCCAGGCATTGAGCGGGGTGACGAACAGATTTTCCACGCTGGGCTCCGTCGGTTAGAGGGTAAGCATGTTCTGGGGCCTGGGCGGCTCGGTGCGCAGCTTGCGGATGCGCCCGAACTCGTCCACCAGGGAGACGAGGCGGCCGTACATCTTCTTGATCTGCAGCCCGTACGCCGAGAGGTCCTCGTCCTTGCGGTTGACGAAGTTCTTGTGGAGGTAGCGGTCCTGCAGGATGGTCTCGGCCATTTTGATGACCCGGTCCACCAACTCGTCGAAATAGTTGACCATTTCGAACTTGAGGTCCGAGAGGATGCCCGTGAAGGCCGTGAGCATGGCCAGGTAGGAGAGCTTCTGCCCCTTGTGCTGGCGCAGCAGCAGGTCCTCCAGGATCTTCACCTTGCGGGCCTGCTGTATGTAGCTGTATTTGCTCCAGACTTCCTGGTGCAGGGCGCGCATGGGCGTGAAACGGTCGTAGTTGTCGGGCGAGAGCAGGTAGCCGTCGAGCACCTTGACCACGTTGGCGTAGAAATCCTCGGAGTAGCTGATGATCCTGCGCTGGTGCTTGGTGAGCCAGCTGTGCAGGAACTTCAGGCGCTTCTCGTCCGTGTCCGTGCCCTGCACGATCTCGTGGCGCTTGAACACCACGCGGCCATGGTATTCGCCGCGCACGATGTCGTTCAGGCGCAGGAACATGGAGTAGGAATCCTTGATGATGTTCAGCCCGGAGGTAGCCACGCCCGTGAGCGGGTGGATGACCTCCTGGCGCACCACCGAGAGGGCGCGGTCCTGCCGGACGTTGTCCGGGTCGTACTTGTGCTGGTTGTAGACCACCCGCAGGATCACCACGCGCTTCTCCGGGTCCACGAAGTAGCCGCCGTCGCCCAGGAGCTTCACCGTGTCCTTGAAGTGCTCGTGCACGCTCACCAGGGCCAGCTTCTCCACCCGGGGGTAGTGCTTGGCGTCGGGGTGGGAGTACATGGTGGTGATGGTCCTGTCGGATTGGCCAAGCACGCGCACCATGAAGTTCTCGCCCGAGCGGGAGAGGCGGCGGGCGAACATGGCCGCCGAGGTGCGCCGCTCCGAGACGATGGGAAAGCCGTAGAGTTCCATGAGGAACTGGTACACGAAGAGGCGGTTGGCCTCGTACTTGGCGTCGTCCCCGGAGCTGAACTTGCCGATGCGCAGCCCGAACTGCTTGAGCTCCGTGTCCAGGTAGGAGGGGAAGGAGCTGTACACCCCGGCCAGGTGGAAGCGCCCCTTGGAGGTGTGCGACAGCACGTGGGCGCGCTCCATGTTCAAAAGGGTGGGCAGCAGCTCCATGTAGCTGGTCAGCGCTGTGATGTCCGTCCCGGCGAACTGCTGGCGCAGCTTGTCCTGGTCCTGCCGGGGGATGCGCATGGTCAGGGAGTTGAGGTTGGAGGCCGCCAGCCGTTCGGCCACTGCGGCGCCTTTGCTCCCGGGGCCGTGAAGGTCGTCCGGGGAGTGCAGGATGTCGTACTGGAAGACCTCCTGGAAGTAGGAGAGCTGCCTGGGCAGCACCACCATGGAGAAGCCCGGAAGCTCCTTGTACTCGAAGATGTCCACCTCGAAGGAGGGGAGCAGCTCGCGGTTTTCCACCAGGGGGTAGTTGGGCAGGGTGAAATAGGGCTGGAGCAGGGCGTACTTGGCGTGCGCCAGGTCGAGGAAGTCCTTGAGGGCCAGCAGGTCGCCGTCCTTGAGGGAGCGTGCGCGCGCGGCAAGGCCGCGCCCGCCAGGGAGCTTGCTGAAGGCGTTTTCCCAACTCAAGGACATACTACGTCTCCGCCGCGTCGGTCGTCCGGTCCGGCGGGACGCCTGTGGCGTCCGCAAGCGGCTTTCCAAACGCGGCTGTTTGCGCTACTCACCGAGAACGGAGGCCGCTCGGATCGCCCGGCGCGCCTTTCCATCCCAAAGTTTTATATTAGAAGTGCATTTCCCTCGCTCTGTCAAGGTAGGAAAACCCTGAACGCGAGGGCGCAACGGAGCCCAAGATCATGAGCACAGGCTGCGAACGCCAGCAATCCGGCAATATGGCCGACTGTCCTTGCACCTACTCCAGCTGCCCCAGGCTCGGCAACTGCTGCCAGTGCGTGGCCCACCACCGCGCCAAGGACCAGCTCCCCGCCTGCTACTTCACCAAGGAGCAGGAGGCCACCTACAACCGATCCATCGCCTATTTCATGGACTGCCGCCAAGGCTGACATGGCCCGCCTGGACGTTTTCTCACGCGTTCTGCAGCTGGTCTGCAACGTGTTCGACAGCTATTCCGCGGTGCTCTTTCTCCCCGATCCGGGGGGCGAGGGCTGCCGCCTTGCCGCGTCCTTCAGCCTGGGCGACGGCGTGCGCCAGGGCATGACCCTGGCCCCGGGCCAGGGCCTGGCGGGTTGGATCATCAGGGAGCGCAAGCCCCTGCTGGTGGGCAACTTCGACCAGAAACGCGGCGTGCTGGGCTACTATTCCGGCAAGGGCGAGGCGGAGATCAGGGCGTTTTTGGGCGTGCCGCTGGACGGCGTCACGGGCGCGCTCTGCCTTGACTCCAAAAAGGTGCACAGCTTCGGCGACAAGGACCAGAAAATCCTGGGCGAGTTCGCCAGGCTGGTCTCCGCTCTCTATCTGGAGCGCGATTCGCTGGCCGAAGGCCACGCCGAGGCCAGGATCTGCCAGTGCCTGCGCCAGCTCACCGACCTGCCCCGCATGCACCCCAAGTGGCACGCCTACCTGGGCGAACTGCTCGACCAGGTCTCCCGCGCCACGGGCTTCAGCCACTGCTTCCTGGCCGTGCGCGACGACCCTTCCTGCTGCTTCGCGGTTGAGGGCGTGAGCAAGGTGCTCTTCTCCCCCAGTCAGCCGGCCCCGGCGGGCTTCCCCCTGGGCGGGGGCATGATCGGCTGGGTGTTCAAGAACGACGCTCCCGTCTATTCCCAGGAGGCCGACCTCACGGCCCTGCGGCTCTTCGGCGCGCAGGCCAGCGCCCCGGTTTTCAAAACTGTCATCTGCCAGCCCGTGCGCTTCTCACGCCGCACCCGCGCCGTGCTGGTGCTCGCCAGCCAGGAGACCGCAACCCTTGGCGATCTCCACAAGGACTTCGCCCGCGCCGTGGCCGACCAGCTGGCCATGTTCCTCGAAAACCTGCACCTCAAGGCCCGGCTCGCTCGCCACAAGGCATAGACATTTTTCCAGCCTGCCCGTAGACAGAAGCAATTGTTCCGTAATTCAACCATCTCGCGAGCGGGCTGCACATGATATTCGACAGGCTATTCCGTTTTCTGGGCAAGGACTTGGCCATGGACCTGGGCACGGCCAACACCCTGCTGTACTCCCCTTCGGAAGGCATCGTGCTCAATGAGCCATCGGTGGTCGCCATCGAGTCGCGCACGGGCCAGCTGGTCGCCGTGGGCAAGGAGGCCAAGGAGTTCCTGGGCCGCACCCCCGAACGCATCCGCGCCATCCGTCCCATGAAGGACGGCGTCATCGCCGACTTCGAGATCACCAAGGAGATGATCGCCTTCTTCATCCGCAAGGTGATCACCGGCTTCAGGCTGGCCAAGCCCAAGATCGTCATCTGCGTGCCTACCGGGATCACCCAGGTGGAGAAGCGCGCCGTGATCGAGAGCGCCCAGCAGGCCGGAGCCCGCGAAGTCCGCCTGGTGGAGGAGCCCATGGCCGCAGCCATCGGCGCGGGCCTGCCCATCGAGGAGCCCGTGGGCAACATGGTGGTGGATATCGGCGGCGGCACCACCGAGGTGGCCGTCATCTCCCTTTCCGCCGTGGCCTACGCCGAGAGCGTGCGCGTGGCCGGCGACGAGCTCAACGAAGCCATCCAGCGCTACATGCAGGACCAGTTCCAGCTGCTCATCGGCGAGAACATGGCCGAACAGATCAAGATCCGCGTGGGCAGCGCCTACGAATTGCCCGAGCCCCTTTTCATGGAGGTCGCGGGCAAGAACATGGTCACCGGCACGCCCGGCATGGTGGAGGTTTCCGACTCCCACATCCGCGAGGCCATCAAGGAGCCGGTGAGCGTCATCGTCGGGGCCGTGCGCAAGGCGCTTGAGAAGACCCCGCCCGAGCTCGTGGCGGACATCGCCTCCCGGGGCCTGCTGCTGGCCGGCGGCGGGTCGCTGCTGCGCGGGCTGGACAAGCTCATCTCCGACAGCACCCGCCTGCACGTCATGCTCGACGACGACCCGCTGACCACCGTGGTGCGCGGCACCGGCAAGACCATCGAACATCGCGGCCACTACGACCAGGTGTTCATCAACTAGCATGGCAGATTTCGAGATGACGCCCGGACTGGCCGAGGCGGCCCTGGAGGCCGTGCGCCAGGCCGGGGGGATCATCCTGCGCCAGTGGAGCAAGCCCAGCGACATCCGGCGCAAAGGCCCCATCGACCTGGTGACGGAGACCGACCTGGCAGTGGAGGAGGCCCTCAAGCAGAGCCTCGCCCGCATCCTGCCCGGCTCCACCTTCCTGGCCGAGGAGTCCGCCGAGAGCCTCGACCCCGGCGAGCTGTGCTGGATCATCGATCCCGTTGACGGCACTACCAACTTCGCCCACCGCGTGCCCTTCGTGGCCACTTCCGTGGCCCTGTGGCAGGGCGGGCGCACGGTGCTGGGCATCGTCAACGTGCCCGCAATGAACGAGTGCTTCCACGCCGTCCTGGGCGGCGGGGCCTTCTGCAACGGCGAGCCCATACGGGTCTCCGGCGTGGCACGCCTGGAGGACTCGCTGATCGCCACCGGCTTCCCCTACACCGTGCGCCAGGACATCCGGCCCCTGATGGACAACCTGGAGAACATGCTCGTGAACACCCAGGGCGTGCGCAGGCCCGGCGCGGCCTCCATCGACCTGGCTTATACGGCGGCGGGACGCTTCGACGCCTTCTACGAGACCGGGCTCAAACCCTGGGACACGGCCGCCGGATGGCTGCTGGTCACCGAGGCGGGCGGGCGCGTGAGCGCGTTCGACGCCTCGCGGCCTTATTGGCTGCGCTCGCGCTCCATCCTGGCCTCCAACGGCCTGGTGCACGAGGCCGTGGCCGCGCTCCTGCGCGAGGATTAACCCTCTCCGCGTCCCTCTTCCCGCGTTTTCTCAGGAAACAGCACCCCTTCCTTCAGGGCGTAGACCACCCAGGGCGCAAACAGCTCGCGGTGGTCGTCCGACAACACGGAAAGCTCCTCCCGGCTGACCAGCAGCAGCTCTTCGTCGTCTCCGTCGCTGTGCAGGGTGCAGCGGAACACCTTCAGGGCTTCGAAAGCCGTGTCCTCCCCAGCTTTGAGCGCGGATTGCGGGGTCAGCGGGCCGAGGCCCTGCGGAAAGCGGCCCTCCGCCAGCCTGCGCGCGGCATCCGAGGCGGCCTCGCCGGGGAGGATGTGCCCGCGCGCCGGGAGCTCCCAGCGGCCCGGGTACAGGGCCTCCGTTTGCGGGCGCCTGGTGAGCGCCAGCCTGCCCAGCTTGTCGAACAGGAGCGTCAGCGCGGCCCTGTGCGGCAGGGACTGGCGGTGCGCCTCCGAGGCCGGGATCACGGCCAGGAGGTTGCCGTCATGGTCCACAACCTCAACCATCTCGGTCTCTGGGGATTGGTGTTTCCTGTGGGTTTCCATTATGTTCCTCGTGTGCGTCCTGGCGTGGCTTCGCGCGACATTTCGCGCTGCTGAGCCGCCCGGCGTTCCCGCAATCACAGCGCGCCCGCTGGGGGCGCGAAACGGAGCCAGATCATGCCCGATACCGGCGTCCCGGGCGCGCCGCGCCCGAAGCCCGGCCCGAAACCCAAAATCGTGCGCTTCGGCAAGGCGGACATACCCGCTGTCGTGGAGCTGGAAAAGCAGTGTTTTTCCGTGCCCTGGTCCCGCAAGCAGTACGAGGCCGTGGTCGACAACGAGCGTTTCCACGTGTTCGGGCTCGTGGAGCAGGGGGCCGTCATCGCCTACATCACCTTCTTCGCGGCCGACTGGGAGATGGAAATACTCAACATCGCGGTCCATCCCGGTCGCAGGCGCCGTGGGCTGGGCCAGCATCTGCTGGGTCACGTCTTGCAACTTTGCCGTGGAATGGGCATAAACCGGGGGTATTTGGAAGTCCGGCGTTCCAACGTCGCCGCGCAGGGCTTGTATGCCGCCTTCGGTTTCGAGGAAGTGGGCGTCCGCAAGCGCTACTACCCCGACAACAAGGAGGACGCCCTGGTCATGCGGTTGGACATGGACCCGGAGCCCTCTCCCGACTCATGATCCTCGGGTCCGGTGTGTCCGGGCCCGGCCGACCCACGATTCCGCTGGAAAAGGAGCGCTCAATGCCCATGCGTTTTTTGGACGAGATGGATATCTCCGGCAAACGCCTGCTGGTCCGGGTGGACTACAACGTTCCGCTCAAGGACGGCGTCATCACCGACGACACCCGCATCACCGCCAGCCTGCCCACCCTTGAACTGGCCCTCTCCAAGGGCGCGTCGCTGGTGCTCTGCTCGCACCTGGGCAAGGCCAAGGGCGCGTTCGACCCCAAGTTCTCCCTGGCCCCCGCGGCCAAGCGCCTGAGCGAGCTGCTGGGCCGCCCCGTGGCCTTCGCCCCCGACTGTGTGGGCCCCGAGGCCGTGAAGATGGCCGCCGCGCTGAAGCCCGGCGAGGTGCTCATGCTGGAGAACCTGCGCTTCCACGCCGGGGAGGAGAAGGGCGACCCGGCCTTCGCCGCCGAGCTGGCCAAACTGGGCGAGATCTACGTCAACGACGCATTCGGCACGGCCCACCGCCCGCACGCCTCGGTCTCCGGGGTCCCGGCGGTCATGGCGGCCTGCTGCGGCGGCTTGCTGCTCAAGAAGGAGTGGGAGTTCCTGGGCACGGCCCTGGAGGCCCCCACACGGCCCTACGTGGCCGTCACGGGCGGGGCTAAGGTCTCCTCCAAGCTGGCGGTGCTCAAGCACCTGCTGGGCAAAGTGGACAGCCTCATCATCGGCGGGGCCATGGCCAACACCTTCCTCAAGGCCCAGGGCCTCGAAGTGGGCAAGTCCCTGGTGGAGGACAATCTTCTGGACGAAGCGCGCAGCATCCTGGCCGTCGCCGTGGAGAAGAGCGTGCGCATCGCCCTGCCCGTGGACTTCGTGATCTCCATGGACGCGGGCAAGCCCCTGGGCGAGATGACCTCCGCCGGGGTCTGCGACGCCACGGCGGTGCCCGCCGAGGCCGTGGCCCTGGATGTGGGCCCCAAGACCGGCGCGCTCTTCGCCGAGGTGCTGTCCCCCGCCAAGACCGTGGTCTGGAACGGCCCCATGGGCGCGTTCGAGAACCCGGCCTTCGCCGCGGGAACCATGGGCGTGGCCAAGGTGCTGGCCGGGCTCGACGCCGTGACCGTGATCGGCGGCGGCGACACGGACGCCGCCGTGCACGCCTCCGGCCTGGCGTCCAAGATGAGCTTCATCTCCACCGGCGGCGGCGCTTCCCTGGAATTCATGGAAGGCAAGGAACTGCCCGCCTTCAAGGCCCTGAGGGAGTACGGAAAATGAAAAAGCTGATGGCTGCCAACTGGAAGATGTACAAGCTGCGCCACGAGGCCGGGGACACTGCCGAGGCCCTGGTCAAGGCCGTGAAGGACTCCATGCCCCAGGACCGCGAGGTGCTGATCCTTCCGCCGTTCACGGCCCTGCGCTCCGTGCGCAAGGCGATCAAGAAGGCCCCGGGGTTCGCCCTGGGCGGCCAGAACTTCTTCCCCTCCATGCAGGGGGCCTTCACCGGGGAGATCGCCCCGGACATGCTCCTGGACATGGGCTGCACCTACGCCCTGGCGGGCCACTCGGAGCGCAGGCACGTCATGGGCGAGGCCGACGAATTCGTGGGCCAGAAGGTGACCTTCGGCCTGGAGCGCGGCCTGAGCATGATCCTGTGCGTGGGCGAGACCATCGACGAGCGCAAGGAGGGCCGCCTTGAGGAGGTCGTGCGCCGCCAGATGGAGATGGGCCTGGCGGGCGTGCCCGCCGACGTGGCCCCCGAGCGCCTCACGGTGGCCTACGAGCCCGTGTGGGCCATCGGTTCGGGCCTGACGGCAGGGCCCAAGGAGATCGTGGAGGCGCACGGGCTGGTGCGCTCCATATTGCAGGATAAATTCGGCGCGAAGGCCCTGGAAATGCGCCTGCAATACGGTGGCTCGGTGAAGCCCGAGAACGCTTCGGAAATAATGTCTCTTGACAATGTTGACGGAGTGTTGGTAGGAGGCTCCTCCCTGAGCGCGGAAAGCTTCTCGCGGATTGTGACCGCCTAGAAGCGCATCAAACCCGGGGACACGCTCGAAAGCCGCATTGGAGAATACGTTGGAAACTCTCATCGCAACGGTACACGTCATCGCATGCGTCCTGCTGGTCGTGCTGGTGCTGCTCCAGTCCGGCAAGGAAGGCATGGGTGTCATCTTCGGCGGCGGCAGCGGCTCCGTGTTCGGCAGCTCCGGCGCCGGCGGGCTCCTGGTGAAGCTCACCGCAGGCCTGGCCGCGCTGTTCCTGGTCACCTCGCTGGCCTACAACGTGGTCACCGGCGTGGACAGGAAACCTAGCGCCTCCTCCGTGATGGACACCGCTCCCGCTGAGCAGAAGGCCGTCCCGGCCGAGAACAAGAAGCCCGGGCAGCAGAACCTCTTCGAGGAGCAGAAGGCCCCGGCCGAACAGAAGCAGTAATTGTCGAGAATGCCGAAGTGGTGGAAATGGTAGACACACCATCTTGAGGGGGTGGCGGGCGAAAGCCCATAGGGGTTCGAGTCCCCTCTTCGGCACCATCCATATGTCCAGGGACGGCCATACAAAGCCGCAAGCCTTGGAAGCCATTGAGAACCCGGGCGAGAAATCGTCCGGGTTCTTCTTTTGACGTACGAAGAATCCGGTTCGTCAAGGGCGCCTGTGGGGTATGCCAGGAGGGATGCGTGTTGCTGGCCGCTAGGCGGGACGAGTCAGCGGCGTTGCCCGAGGGTGGCGCGGGCGCCCTGCGTCTGCTCATACTGCGTTCGGGGCTCCAGCGGCAGGGGGCCTTGCGGTCTATCACGCTAGGGACTGGCCCGATGGGAGTGCGATTACGGGCTGAGGCGTCCCAGTAAACGGCCGATGGCGATCCATGTGTTCCGACTTGCCTAGAACGAAGACGCGTCAATTTATTCGTCTGACTCGACTAGAATACTGCCACGGCTATTTTTAGCTTTCCAGACATTCATGAACCGAAAAGTATACTATTTTAGACTGATTGGCTTGGCCAGAATTGTAGTTGTCGTGCATGCCGGAGCCACTTGCCTAGAACATTTACCTCTCAAAATGAGCAGTTCCGGCTTGACCGGGATGCGGGCTCGAGTGGCTCAGGTCCTGAGTTTATCGGGAATTTCGGCGACTTCACATCCGCCCCTGGTCTTCGTGTAATACTCATATCCGTACGAATTCGGAAAGTTTACTAAAAAGGGTTGACTGCAACCTGCTCAGTGGCATATTCGGCATCATCGTCGTGTGTCCTGCGAGATGTTCCCTCTTGTATAACCTTGATAAATATGTCGTTCCACGAGGAATTTGTTTTTAGATCAGAGTTGAAGGAAGGCATTTTCTCATGAAATAATCATTTCCATTTTGCAATGATGTGTTATGTATCTGACGAATGGAAAAATGGTCTTGATTCCATAGCTGTGCCGAAAATATCGTATCGCAAGTGATGGTGGCGCACAGGCAGGCAACGTTATGATGCCGGATGACGGCTGGTGATAGGCGACAGCGCCATGTTCGAGACTCAGCTGGCGTTTTATCCGCCGGCGCAGGGATCGGGCATTCGGACACAACGAGAGGCATTTGAGCAGGCGAGACGCCCTAAACAAGGTGGAGAAGTGAATGAACAGGCGTGAATTCATCAAGATCAACGTTCGTATGGCCCTGGCGGGAATTGCCTTGGCTGGAACTCAGGGCCTGCCCACAATGCTGGGCGTCTCAACCAGTCATGCGGCTTCATCTGTCAACCTAACCATCCAGCCAGTGCTTTGGGAGATGGTAGACGGCATCCAGGTCAACGCCTGGGCGTTCGATGACGGTTCCGGGCCGAGGATACCCGGGGTGATCGTCAACGCTTTGGAGGGCGAGCAGGTCACCTTCAACATCACGAACAACAACAGCATCCCCCATGGCTTCGGCCTGTGGAACGGCACCCAGATACTGCCCGGCACGACCATTGCCTCCATTCAACCCGGCGGCACGGGCTCGGTGACGTTCACGGCTCCCGCAGCTGGGAGCTACATGTACGTTGACCCCTTGAACTGGCCTCTGCACCGGGTCATGGGCCTGAACGGCGCCTTGTTCGTCAAGCCGCAGAACGCGGTCCTCCCGAACGGGAACAGGATTCCCTACAGCTCGCCCCCTGCCGCGATGCAGGAGCTGTTCTCGGATTTTGGAAAGGTTTCGTATTTCCCCGGAGACGACTGGGATCCGGCAAGAACCTGGCTCTGGATGTTCCACAGCGTGGATCCGAACTGGAACCAGACGATCCAGACCCTTGCCTGCGACGGCAACGCCGCGGGCATAGCAGCGAGCGTGGCGAGTTTCACGACCACCTATACGCCCCAGTATTTTCTCATCAACGGCAGAAGCGGGCACTGGTCCGGCCACGAGCCGGACACGGCGCCTTACGGCAACGTCGGCATGCCGGCCCTCATCGTGTCCATGAACAGCGGCTTGAACGCTGCCTCTCCCCACATCCATGGCAACCACGTTTTTGAGCTCGCCGCGAACGGCACGGTCAAGGACAACCTCATATTCCTGGACACGTGGAGCATGCTGTCGGGCGACATCAAGAGCCATCTTCTGCCTTTCATCATTCCGCCCGATACCATCAACAGTCCGGAAGACCCGGCGGCCTGGTCAGCAGCCGGCGGGGTGCCCAAGGTCGAGGTCGCCTCGGGCGTGCTGAGATCACAATTCCCCTTCGTATACCCGATGCACTGCCACCTGGAGACTTCCCAGACCGCGGCCGGCGGAAACTATCCCAACGGCTCCATGACGCACTGGTCCATCCTGTCGCCCACCATCGGCGGCCCTGTTGATCCGGCCCTGATCGGCAAGCATCCCGACCGCAGGATTTTCGGGGACCCCGACCCCCGCGGCTTCACCAACAGCGTTGGTTTATAACAGCATATCACGGAGTTCCCCATGGCCATACAGTGCAACAACACGACCTTCCCGACCGTCAGCCGGGGTCACTTCCCGGCCCCCAGCGACCCCGAGTACGACCACGCGGTCTATCACTTCAATCGCGGCTTCGCGAACATCTTCCACGGGACGCCGAACACGCCGGGATTCGTTCCCTTCAATCCGGCGACCCACCAGCGCACCACCCGCGAGTTCTACAAGGACAAGCACCTGAGCCTGGTCACCGGCCAGATACTCAATAACGCCACGCCGAACACAGTGGAGGTCTGGGGCTTCTTCGACCCGGACAATTCCAACGTGATCACGTATCCGTCCGTGCCCCTGCGCTACACCCAGGACAAGATCATCCACACAACGGTGCACACGCACCACGGCCCGCACACGATCCACCACCATGGCCTCGAGCCCGAGCCCATCAACGACGGCGTCGGCCACGTGACCATGGAGGTCGACGGCCAGTACATTTACCAGATGGTGCCCAGGCAGGCCGGGACGTTCTTCTACCACTGCCACCGCAACACGCCTCTCCACTTCCAGATGGGCATGTTCGGCTTCCTCATCATCGACCCGCCCACCGGGCCTGGCACGCTCTACGAGGGGGGGCCCAAGTACGACGTGGAAGCGCTTTGGGCTGTCACGGAGATCGACCGCAAGTGGCACGTCATGGACAAGTCGTTCGGCCAGCCGCCGGCGCCCAACGACATCCCGGGGGCGCCCCAGCTCTCCGGGTTCACCACCATCGCTCAAAACACCAGTAACGGGGCTCCAGGCCTTCACGTCTACGACCCTGACATCTTCCTCATCAGCGGCGTGCCCCAGGTCAAGGGCAATCCGACGCCTGGCCTGTGGCAGACCGACCCCAGGTCCCGCATCACGTCCAAGGGGCGCGAAACCATCCTCATCAGGCTGCTCTGCGGCGGATACAAGGTGCAGCGCTACACCTTCGGGCTGGATGTGGAACTTGTCGCCGAGGACGGCCGTCCCCTCGGCGTCGGCGCGAACCCGACCAAGAACGCGATGACCAAGTACTCCCGCCCGATCACCATCAAGGCCGGTCAGCCGTTCACCCTGACAACGGCCAGGCGCTACGACCTGATCATCAAGCCCAAGGCTGGCGGCAAGTTCCCCGTGAAGATCGAGTTCCTGAACTGGATCACCGGCCAGGTCGACTACTCGTCGCAGACATACATCGAGGTGAAGAAATGGAACCCCGTGCCGTACAACCTTTTGCTTGGGTAACGCTTCCCGTGAATACCTCTCGCCCAGGAGCGACAATGATTAAGAATAAGCTGTTGAGCCTTTTCGCCGCCTTGGCCTGCATCTCACTCGTAGCGTTGTCGGGACCGGCGCGCGCCGAACTGGCGGCCGTCGGTCCGCTGGACCCGGCCAACGGGTTCCCCCTCTGGTACCAGGACAAGGCCGGGACCTACCTGGAACTCTGCATGGACCCCATCGAGACCGTGGCCGGCCCCCTCTGCCTGCGGGCCTTGCCGTTCCCCAACAACCCCGTCTCGTTCCCGGACAACTTCGGCGCCGAAGCTTTCTGGTGGAGCGCGACGTCGGCCATCACCCTGCCGAACGGCGGCGATGCGCTGCTGGATATGGCCATTGAGGCGGCGTTCTCACTTGGCGAAACCCCGGCCGCTGGGGACCAGATCAGTTTTGCCAGGATGCGGATCAGGGTGGATACGAACGCGGGGGCGGCTGGCACCTACCGTGTCACCCACCCTTACGGAGTCACCGACTTCGTAGTTGACGCCGCTACCGCCGGTGGACGGGCCATCAACCATACCGCGGACGTCGGCATCCA
The DNA here is from genome assembly GCF_022808695.1 of Fundidesulfovibrio soli. Classification (NCBI taxonomy): domain Bacteria; kingdom Pseudomonadati; phylum Thermodesulfobacteriota; class Desulfovibrionia; order Desulfovibrionales; family Desulfovibrionaceae; genus Fundidesulfovibrio; species Fundidesulfovibrio soli. The sequence goes on along the minus strand of NZ_JAKZKW010000001.1, from coordinate 795,967 downwards.
GGTCGGCGTGTTCACCGGCGCGCTCAAGGGCGAAATCGGCCCCTTCCTGCAGTGCGTCTCCCCCGCGGCCCCTGCCGGGTTCCTGGGTGATCCCAACGTGCCCTGCACGGCGACCGGGAGCCCGAACAACACGAACGTGTTCAGGGTCCAGCGCATAAGCGGCCCGGTTGTGACCGGAGGGGCGTTCGGCACGGCCGGCAATCCCTCGGACGTGATCGAGAGCAACTCCTTCGCGATCATGGGCAAGGTGGCGACCAAGTTCGGCGCCTCCCTGGACCAGGCGACCTACACCCTCGGGCGCACGGGCTCGGGCAGGGTCGATGTCTACGCCTCGACTGCGCCCGGAAAGACCCTGACCGCCTCCGCCCCGGGCGTCGCGGTGCCGGTTCAGTTGACGCCCGGCACAACCCCCTTGCCCCCCGGAAAGCAGTTCGGGAGGGTGTTCTTCCAGGGAGGCCAGGTGCCGGGGCCTGTCGTCGTCCAAAACGTGTCCGACGCCCCCGCGACCTCGAGCCTCACGGTTCAGCCCGTGGATATCGTGAACATTACGAGAGCCCAGTACGTCATCGCGGAGAACGCCAGCAATCCGACAGGGACGCTGAACGTGAAGGCCAAGTCGGCGGACCTCCTCAACGCCCCTGCGCTCACTGTCTATGACGGCGACGGAACCACCTTGCTGGGGGCGATGTCAGCCTCAGGCTCCCTGAGCATGGCGCTCCCCATTCCTCCCTCGGAGATTGTGGTCAAGTCGGCTAAGGGCGGCATGGCCAGGGTGAAGGTGGAATTCGTCATTCCGCCGGTCGTAGCCGGACCTAACTACATGCTGCTGCAGCAGTAATTCCTGAAGCAGAAAATCCGTCGACTATCCGGCTCCCGCGCATGCGGGAGCCGGATTCTCAGGAGAAACGAATGGTCCGCCGTCATCGATTCCGGGTTTACCCTCTCGCCGCGTTCATCCTGGCGACCTTGTTCCTGTTTCCGTCCCTCCCCTTCAGCCAAGTGGCTCCGGTCATCCCGCCATCACTGAAGACGATCACTCTTCCGGCGATCCCCGGGATCGACAGGTACATCAAGGACAACAATGCCGCGATTATTCTCGGGAAGGCCCTGTTTTGGGATATGCAGATCGGCAGCGACGGCGTCACGGCCTGCGCGAGCTGTCACTTCCACGCCGGCGGGGACAACAGGAACAAGAATCAGGTCCACCCCGGCAAGGATGGCGCTTTCGCCATGCAGCCAAACGCCATCCTGACGGCTGCGAAGTATCCCTTTCGCAAGCTCTCATCCCCCGACGACCGCAACACCGTGCTGGGGGACAGCGACGACAGCTCCGGCTCCCAGGGCGTCTTCAGCGTCGACTACGTCGGACACGATCCCGCCCAGGGGGGATTGGAGCAGGGGACACTCACGGCCGCACCGACCGTCTTCCAGGTCAATGGGAAGCAGGTTCGCCAGGTGACTGCCAGGAACGCGCCCTCGGTGATCAATGCCGCGTTCAACTACGTGAACTTCTGGGACGGAAGGGCGAGCAATATTTTCAATGGTGTCAACGAGTTCGGCACCGGCGCCGTTCTGGCCCACCAGATACTCCGCATGGACGGCACCGGCACCCTCGTCCCTGAAACTGTCAGCCTCGACTTTTCGAGTCTCGCCTCCCAGGCTGTCGGACCCATGCTCAGCTCCGCCGAGATGTCCTATGCGGGCCGGACGTTTCCCCAACTGGGCCGGAAGATGCTCGCGCTCACGCCCCTGGCGAAACAGGACGTCCATCCCCAGGACAGCGTGCTGGGGAGCCTCTCCGCCCGCCCGGGCCCGGGCCTGCGGACCAATCAGGACGGGAGCCCTCGGACTTACGCCGACCTTGTCGCCGCGGCCTTCAAGGACGACTTTTGGGCGCACGGGCGGGAGCAGATGGAGAACAACTTCTCCCTTTTCGCCGGGCTGGCGATCCAGGCGTATGAGCGGACGCTCATCTCCAATGATACCCGCTTTGACCGGTTCCGCGAAGGCCTGATCGACCTTACGGAGCGGGAAAAACGCGGCATGGACCTGTTCTACAACACGGATCCGCAAAAGGGGACGTCCTGCTCCATATGCCACTTCGGGCCGGAGCTGACGAACATCTCCACCGTGGAGTTGGCTGCCGCCAACCCTGGAGAGCCGCTGGCGGTCATCGAATTCATGCCCATGAAGGACGGCTTTTCCCGCAATTATGACATCGGCTTCTACAACCTCGCGGTCCGCCCGACTGCCGCGGACCTCGGTCGCGGCGGGAAGGATCCCTGGGACAGGCCATTGTCCTTCTCCCGAAATGTCAGGGACGAATTCGGTCAGCCTCTCCCGGAGAGCTTCATCTCCGTCAACGGCGCGTTCAAGACGCCCGGACTGCGCAATGTCGAGCTGACCGGACCGTACTTCCATAATGGTGGCCTCACCACCCTCAAGGAGGTCATGGACTTCTACGGCCGAGGCGGTGACTTTCAGCAGCAGAACCTCAGGGACATGCCGCCCGCCATCGGGCCGGATCAGCCCGGCGGACGGCTGAATCTGCTCGTGGGCAACGAGGCCAACAAGGATGCCCTGGTGGCCTTCCTGCTCACTCTCACCGATGACCGGGTCAAGTATCGGAGGGCTCCGTTTGACCATCCCCAACTCTTCGTGCCCAATGGAGAGCCCGGGAACCAGCTTGCAGTCTTGTGTACGGATGAGCAGATCCTGACAGCAACCTGCAGCGAGATGCGCGAAATTCCGGCAGTGGGCCAGGCGGGAAGCACGTATCCGCTCAAACCATTCCTCGGGATGGACCCCTTCAGCCGGGACGACAGGCTCATCCCGAGCAATGTCATCGCGCCGGCCCTGATCCATCTGCTGCAGTAGGGATCATAGTCTGGCAACAGTTTGGTGTTCCAGCAGTCGCCGGCCCGCTTGCGGGAAATGATCCGGAGCAGGGGGCGGCCCTGATATGCAGCCATGCATGGTAATAATTAAGAGCCTGGGTGAGAAATCGTCCGGGCTCTTACGTTTGAAGATCTCGGCCATTGCGCGGGCGGGCGGCCTCCCGTATCTACGGGGCGCGTCTATTGCTTGCATATAGGCGGAACAGCTCTCAGTGCTCCTGCTTCCAGGTCATCCAGGCCCGTACAGCAATTTTGTAGCGTCATGGCGGTGAGACAGCCCGGAAGATGATGTTCATGCTCAGGGACACTGGGCATGTCAGCGCTGCTCGCCACGGCGATACCCAGTTTTGGAGGCAGGTTGTATGTGGCCGTTATGAGCCCCTCGGCCCTCATGACCGGTCGGATTGGCGAGATGATCAGTCCGCAAGTCGAATGTTCTTGCTGGAGCATATTGGGAGTTGCCACGATGTCGCTGGATTGACATCCGGCGTGTCTATGCACCTAAACACACCCACATCTGTTTGTAATGATTGACGTGTGAGTGTCGCCGTTCAGGTTGGTACAAAAGTCAATGGGTGCGAATGGGTATGGCGGTGGGGCAATAATTTTCGGAGGACAGTGCGAAATCGTGAAAAATAAGTTGAAACCTTCACGACTGGGTGTATGTTGGATGGGAAGTCCATTTAAGGCCCGCGCAAATGGGCGGCAGGCCTTTGCCCTGCTTGGAGTGTAGCCTCATTGACTCTTGGATTGTTTGAAACCAAGAGGCCAGTAAGGAAATCATGCCAGCTGTTACTGATTTCAACTGTTGATAGGAGGTGCTGCAATGGAATTGTGGCGTAAGTTGAACTTGTCGCGGACAGCAATTGTGATGACAATGCTCTGTGCAGTGTTGTCACCCGTAAGCTACTCCCCTGGAAACGGGGTTGTAACTTCGGATGCTCATGGGTACGCATTTAGCCCGATTCTTAACAAATTTGTCGACTCTCTTACGCCTGTCTGCAATGATACGAATACTTCCTATAATACGTTGGGATATTGCATACCGATCGCGAAGCCTGTCAGTTATCCTTCCGATCCTAATAGTGATTACTATCAGATAGGAATTCGGCAGTATTCCCAGCAGATGCATTCAGGGCTGCCTAACCAGACGACACTGCGCGGTTACTATGACCTCAGTCCCAATGCTTCGATCACGAAGCTGGGAACCACGGAGAAGCAGTCCTATCTTGGCCCCATCATTGTGGCCCACACCAACCGTCCAGTGCGTGTGACCTTCCGCAACGAGTTGCCGATTGGCAACGCCTTTCTGCCAGTCGACACCACCATCATGGGCGCGGAGGGCGTCCAGAACCGCACGGCCATCCACCTGCACGGCGGTTTCGTGCCCTGGATCAGCGACGGCACCCCCAACCAGTGGTTCACGCCTTCCGGCATAGGCCAGAAGGGTGTGAGCTACATCAATGTGCCGGACATGGCGACACCGGCAGCAAACGAATGGAACGCCTACTACCCCAACCTGCAGAGCGCGCGCATGCTCTGGTACCATGACCACGCCGTGGGCATCACCCGCACCAACGTCTACGCCGGCATGGCCTCGGCTTTCCTGGTCACGGATACGGCCGAAGCGCAGCTGGTGGCCAACGGAATCCTGCCCGCCGACAACAGCGGCCTCGGCATTCCGCTGATCATCCAGGACAAGAGCTTCGTCAATTCCGCCACGATCGGAACCCAGGATCCCTCCTGGGCCGCCAACCCGGATTGGGGCCAGTTCACCGGCGCCCTCTGGTACCCCCATGTGTACGAGCCCAACCAGAACCTGGCCGACGGCACTCCGAACCCCACAGGCCGCTGGGACTTCGGCGGCTGGGTGTATCCGCCCGTGCAGAACGTCCAGAACCCGCCCGCCGTCTCCGCCGTGGCCGAGGCATTTCAGGACACGTCCATGGTCAACGGGGTGGCCTACCCCTACATGGATGTGCAGCAGCGCAAGTATCGCTTCCGCATCCTCAACGCGGCTGGCGCAAGGGCCTTCAACCTGCAGCTGTACATGGAAGCTCAGGACATCAACCTGAACTACACCGGCGAGGCGAACCTGGCCCAGCCCGGCCCGGCCATGCTCCAGATAGCCAACGAGGGCGGCGTGCTGCCCGCACCGGTGGAGATGAACAATCCGCCGACCCAGTGGGGCGCCATCCCGACCTCGACGACCATGCCCACGGCGTACACCCTCCTGGTCGCCCCGGCTGAGCGCGCGGACATCATCGTCGACTTTTCGGCCTTGCCCCCGGGCGCCAGGCTGATCCTCTACAACGACGCGCCCGCGCCCGCCCCGGCCGGAGACCCCCGCGACGACTTCTTCACTGGAGCTCCCGACCAGACCGCGTTCGGAGGCGCCCCGACCACCCTTCAGGGCCAGGGCCCCAACACCCGCACGATGATGGAGTTCCGCGTCGTGGCCGGTGGGACCCCTGACGCCGTGAACTACGCGGCCACCAAGGCCTATCTGGCAAACGCCAATACCGGCCTGCCCGCGATCTTCGCCCAGACCCAGCCCAAGGCCATAGTGCCCCCCGGCACCCCTGTGAACGTGCGCGATACCACCGTCGCCGGCATCCCGGTCAAGATCAAGACCCTCAACGAGAACTTCGACAGCCACGGCCGCCTGAACACCCAGATCGGCACCAACGCCTTCACCATAGGCAACCAGGGCACCCCGGCCTACGGCACCGGCTACGAGGATATGCCCACGGAAACCGTGTTCAACCGCCAGCCGCAGATATGGACCGTGGTCAACAATACGGGTGATGTCCATCCCATTCACATCCACCTCGAGAACGTGCAGCTCGTGGCCCGCGTGGACTGGGCCGGCGTCGTGACGCCCCCGGACCCCAACGAACTGGGCTGGAAGGAAACAATCCGGATGCTGCCGGGGACCAACGCCATCGTGGCCGTGAAGTTCTCGCCGCCTCGCCTGTCCTTCGGCGTGCCCCAGAGCGTGCGCCCGCTCAACGCCACGAAGCCCTTCAACGCTGTGACAAATCCGCTGCACAACTTCGGCTTCGAATACATCTGGCACTGCCATATGCTCGAGCACGAGGAGCACGATATGATGCACGTCATCCAGGTGTACAACCCATACGCCCCGCCAGCGGCGGATTGGCTGCTGATGAACGGCGGTTGATGGTTGAAGATGCAGACACGGATTCCTGAGGCATTGAGGATCGGACTGCGCTTCAATCGTATCCAGGCAGTTGCGAGACATGAAGCTGCCGCAACGGAGGATTTATCATGATCTCAACCAGAACGATCGCCATGAGCCTGGTTCTGCTGGCGGGAGTACTGCTCCCCGGGGCCGCCATGTCCCAGAACCAGCAGCAGGCTGCCGCATGCAAGAGGACCTACGTCCAATGCGTGAACTCCAAGGAGATCACGGACGAGGCCGGCAAGTACCAGTGCGTGAAACAGTATCAATCCTGCTATCGCGCCGTTCATGGCCAAGAGACCGCGGTCATGCCCAGCGGCATTCCGACCGTGGACAAGTCGGCGAAGAAAGCCCAGTAGTAAGGATAAGCGTTGCATTCACTGCCGGGGTCCGGTTCGCCGAACCCCGGCAGTCGTCGTTGGTGAAGGGGAAGTTACGCAGGCAGGGGAGGGCAGCGCGTTGCGCTACCGCTTGCACTGGTTCAGGGCGTTGTTGCAGTTGGCCACGCAAACGGCGCGCTGGTTGGCGTCGCGCATGGAGTTGCAGACATTGACGCAGTTGGCCCAGCTGACGTTGCAGGCGTTTTCCTGGTTGCGGCGGCGGCGCTCGGCGGCGTCCTCGTCGTAGTAGGGGTCGTGGCGCCCACCGCGGTAGCCGGGATTGCCCTGGTAATAGCCGCCCCGGCCGTAGTAGGGGTCGTCGTAGTAGCCGCCGCGCTGGGCGGTATCCACGCAGCCTGCCAGGGCGAGAAGAGTGAGCAGCAGCACGTAGCGGATGTTCATGGGGCCTCCTGGGTATGCCCTTATGCACCACAAAGAGCGCGGCAAGTCAACGCGGCGCGCTCCACTCCACCGTCCGTCCGGCCGGGAATGTTGACCCCGCAACGCTTGGCCTGTAAGACCTTCCCCGGCGCGAGCGCCAGTTCATCCAGGAGCCTCCAGACATGGCAGAATACGAGGCGGTAATCGGCCTTGAAGTCCACGCCCAGTTGCTGACCGAAAGCAAGATTTTCTGTTCCTGCTCCACACGTTTCGGCAACGACCCCAACGAGAACGTCTGCCCCGTGTGCTCGGGCATGCCCGGCGTGCTGCCCGTGCTCAACGAGCGCGCCGTGGAGTACGCCGCCAAGATGGGCATGGCCATCGACTGCGCGCTCAACCCCATCTCGGTGTTCGCGCGCAAGAACTATTTCTATCCCGACCTGCCCAAGGGCTACCAGATCTCCCAGTTCGAGCTGCCCATCGCGGAGCACGGCAAGGTGGACATCCTCGTGGACGGCGCGGCCAAGACCATCGGCGTCACGCGCATCCACATGGAGGAGGACGCGGGCAAGAACATCCACTCCGCCACGGACAACGCCAGCTACGTGGATCTGAACCGCGCCTGCGTGCCCCTCATCGAGATCGTCTCAGAGCCGGACATGCGCTCCGCCGACGAGGCCGTTGCCTACCTCAAGGAGCTGCGCTCCATCCTGGTCTACCTGGGCATCTGCGACGGCAACATGGAGGAGGGCTCCTTCCGCTGCGACGCCAACGTCTCCATTCGCCCCAAGGGGCAGAAGGAGTTCGGCACCCGGGCTGAGATCAAGAACGTCAACTCCTTCCGCAACGTGCACAAGGCCATCGAGTACGAAATCCAGCGCCAGAAGGACTGCCTGGAGGACGGCGAGGCCATCGTGCAGGAGACGCGCCTCTACAACCCGGACAAGAACGTCACGGCCAGCATGCGCGGCAAGGAAGAGGCCCACGACTACCGCTATTTCCCCGACCCGGACCTGGTGCCCCTCAAGCTCGACCCCGCCAAGCTGGAGCAGTGGAAGGCCCAACTGCCGGAGCTGCCCCGGGTGCGCCGCCAGCGCTTCGAGAACGATTTCGGACTCACCGCGAACGATGCCGCCACCATCACCGCCGAGCGCGACCTGGCCGACTACTTCGAGGCCGCCTGCGCCGCCTACGCCCAGCCCAAGAAGATCGCCAACTGGATCATGAGCGAGCTGCTGCGCGAGATGGGCGAGGCAAAGCTGAGCGCCGCGCAGCTCAAGCTGGCACCAGCGGACCTGGCCAAGCTGGTGAAGCTGGTGGACGAAGGCGTGATCTCCGGCAAGATCGGCAAGCAGATCTTCCCCGACCTCTTCGCCCAGGGGGGCGATCCCGAGGCCCTGGTCAAGGCCAAGGGCCTGGTGCAGATTTCCGACTCCTCCGCCCTGGAGGAGGCCATCGACGCCGTGCTGGCCGCCAGCCCGGCGGAAGTGGAAGCCTACAAGGGCGGCAAGACCAAGCTCATGGGCTTCTTCGTGGGCCAGGTCATGAAGGCCACCAAGGGGCAGGCCAACCCCGGGCTGCTCAACCAGCTTCTGGCCAAAAAACTCAGCTAGGACGCACAATGACAGACCATATCCAGTTCTCCCCCGAGCAGGACGCCCTGGTCCTCCTGGACCAGCGCATCCTGCCCTGCCGCGAGGAATACTTCGTCTGCAAGAACAACGCGGACACCATCTACGCCCTGCAGACCATGGTGGTGCGCGGCGCGCCCGCCATCGGCGTCACCGCCGCCTACGGCTGCTACCTGGCCGCCGGCGAGGTTGACGGCAAGGACTCCGGCTGGAAGGCCCGCCTCGAAGGCCTGCTCAAGGACCTGGAGGACGCCCGCCCCACCGCCGTGAACCTGCGCTGGGCCGTTGAGCTCATGCGCAAGGCCTGGAAGACCCTGCCGGAGCTCTCCCTGGTCCAGCTGCGCGCCAAGTGGCTGGAGATGGCCAAGGAGATTCACCTCCAGGACATTGAGATCAACAAGGCCATGGGCCGCTACGGGGCCGAGCTCATCGCCGACGGCGACACCGTGATGACCCACTGCAACGCCGGAGCCCTGGCCACCGCCGGGTACGGCACCGCCCTGGGCGTGATCCGCGGCGCCTGGGAGCAGGGCAAGAAGATCCAGGTGATCGCCAACGAGACCCGCCCCTTCCTGCAGGGAGCGCGCCTGACCGCCTACGAGCTGGCCAAGGACGGAATCCCCGTGAAGGTGGCCTGCGACAACGCCTGCGCCCTGCTCATGCAGCGCGGCATGGTCCAGAAGGTGGTCGTCGGCGCGGACCGCATCGCGGCCAACGGCGACGCCGCCAACAAGATCGGCACCTTCGGGGTGGCCATCCTGGCCAAGCACTTCGGCGTGCCCTTCTACGTGGCGGCCCCGGCCTCCACCTTCGACCTGAACACCCCCACGGGCGCGGGCATCCCCATCGAGGACCGCACCCCCAGGGAGGTGACCCACGTGGGCGAGCACCAGATCACCCCGGACAACGTGGGCGTGTTCAACTACGCCTTCGACGTGACGCCCTCGGAGCTCATCGCGGGCATCGTCACCGAGCGCGGCGTGATCCGCGCCCCCTACGTGGAGAACATCCGCCGGATCATCGGCGGCGAATAACAACGACGCGGGGGCGGGGCGCAGAGCCGTTCCGCCCCTTTCCCCCCGCCTTGAGCGCTTCCGCGCCCCCGCAGGAAGGACCACCCCGTGCGCCTTATCATCAACGGAAAAGAATCGACCCTGGAACCCGGCCAGACCGTGGCCGCATGGCTCGCCGCACGCGGGCTGGACCCCCAGGCCGTCATCGTGGAAATAAACGAGGCCATCGTTCCCCGCGAGCAGTGGCCCGACACTGCCCTCAAGGAGGGCGACCGCGTGGAGGTCGTCTCCTTCGTGGGCGGAGGCTGATCCGTCATGTCCGACATGCTGACCATCGGCGACCGTGAGCTCACGAGCCGCCTCTTCATAGGCTCAGGCAAATATTCCTCCAACGCCGTGATCCCGGCCGTCATGGAGGCCAGCGGCGCGCAGGTCATCACCGTGGCTGTGCGCCGGGTGGACCCTGAGGCCGGGCAGGAGAACATCCTGGCCCACGTGCCGAAGAGCGCCATTCTCATGCCCAACACCTCCGGGGCCAGGACCGCCCAGGAGGCCGTGCGCATCGCACGTCTGGCCCGCGCCGCCGGCTGCGGGGACTGGGTCAAGATCGAGGTCATCAACGACAACCGCTACCTGCTCCCCGACAACTTCGAGACCGTGAAGGCCACCGAGATCCTTGCGGCCGAGGGCTTCACCGTGCTGTGCTACATGAGCCCGGACCTGGCCGCCGGCAGGCGCATGGTTGAGGCCGGAGCCGCCGCCGTGATGCCGCTGGGCGCGCCCATCGGCACCAACCGGGGCCTCAAGACCCGCGAGATGGTGCGCATCATGATCGAGGAGCTGGATGTGCCCATCGTGGTGGACGCGGGCATCGGCCGCCCCTCCGAGGCCTGCGAGGCCATGGAGATGGGCGCTGCCGCCGTGCTGGTGAACACCGCCGTGGCCTCCGCCGCCGACCCCGTGGGCATGGCCCGCGCCTTCGGGCGCGCCGTGGCCGCCGGGCGCGAGGCCTGGCTGGCCGGGCCCGGCGCTGTCAGCGAGCTGGCCCGGGCCTCCTCGCCGCTGACTGGTTTTTTGGGGGAGTAGGGCGGCCATGAGCTTCTACGACGTTCTGAAATCCGTGGACATGGCCTCCGTTGCGTCCGCCCTGGCGGCCGCCACCGAAGCCGACGTGCTGCGGGCCCTGGCCAGCGAGCGCCCCACCCGGGCGGACTTCCTGGCGCTGCTCTCCCCGGCGGCGGCCCGGCAGCTCGAGCCCATGGCCCGGCGCGCCCACGAGCTGACCGTGCGGCACTTCGGCCGGGCCATCAACCTGTTCACGCCGCTCTACCTGGCCAACCACTGCGTCAACCGCTGCGTCTATTGCGGCTTCAACACCCACCACGACATCAACCGCCGCCAGCTCACCCTGGAGGAGGTCGAGGCCGAGGCCCGCTGCATCGCGGCCACGGGGCTCAGGCACATCCTGCTGCTCACGGGCGAGGCCCCCAGGACCAGCTCCGTGGAGTACATGGCCGATTGCGCCCGCGTGCTGGCCAAATACTTCGCCTCGCTCTCCGTGGAGGTCTACCCGCTGGACGAGGCGGGCTACGCCAGGCTCCTGGAGGCCGGGATCGACGGCATGACCATGTTCCAGGAGGTCTACGACGAGGCGGCCTACCTGCCCCTGCACCCGGGCGGCCCCAAGCGGGACTACCGCTTCCGCCTGGAGGCCCCGGACAGGGCCTGCGCGGCAGGGTTCCGCCAGGTGGGCGTGGGCGCGCTGCTGGGCCTGCACGACTGGCGCTCCGAGGCCTTCTGCACCGGCCTGCACGCGGACTACCTGCAGAGCGCGTACCCCTCGGTGGAGGTAAACGTCTCGGTGCCGCGCATCAGGCCCCAGACCGGCGGCTTCCAGCCCAAGGTGGAGGTCGGCGACCGCGACCTGGTGCAGTACATCGCGGCCCTGCGCATCTTCATGCCCCGCGCCGGAATCACCCTCTCCTCGCGGGAGAGGCCCGGGCTGCGCGACAACCTGCTGCGCCTGGGCGTGACGCGCATGTCCGCCGGGGTGAGCACTTCGGTTGGGGGAAGGGCCACGGGCCAGAGCGACCCGGGCCAGTTCGAGATCTCCGACGACCGCAGCGTGGCGGAGATGGCCGCCATGTTCCAGTCCCAGGGCTACCAGCCGGTATACAAGGACTGGCAGTAACAGTAGATTCGAGCCATGAACCAGCTGCGCTCCGGCCTCTCCCGCTACCTGACCCAAGCCGACCTTGCCCGCATCCGCGCCCTGCGCGTGGGCATCGCGGGCGCTGGCGGCCTTGGCTCCAACTGCGCCTGGATGCTGGTGCGCTCCGGCTTCGCCGACCTCACCGTGGTGGACCACGACGTGGTGGAGCCGAGCAACTTGAACCGCCAGTTCTTCTTCGCCCGGCAAGTGGGCATGCCCAAGGTCCAGGCCCTGCGGGAGAACCTGCTGGACATCGACCCCGAGGCGCGCGTAACCGCCATCCAGGCCGAAGTGACCGCCGATAACGCCGTCTCGCTGTTCGAAGGCTGCCACGCCATCGTGGAGGCCTTCGACAAGGCCTCGGCCAAGAGGATGCTCGCGGAGGCGCACATGGGCCGCGACGTGCTCCTGGTGGCGGCCTCCGGGCTGGCCGGGTGCGGCGACGCGGACGCCATCGTCACGCGGCGTGTCCGGAAATCATTCTACATCGTGGGCGACCTCGCCAGCGAGGCCGGGCCGGACAACCCGCCCCTGGCCCCCAAGGTCACGCTGGCCGCCGCCAAGCAGGCGGACATCGTGCTGGCCTTCGCCCTGGGGAGACTGCCATGAATTCAGCCAAACCGGCCATGACGCCGCTGCTCGAGGGCGGCATATACGCCATCACCAGCCATGAACATTCACTGGGGCGCAGTAACCTGGAGGTGGCCGAGGCCGTCCTGGAAGCAGGGGTGCGCGTGCTGCAGTACCGCGAGAAGGACATGAAGCCCGGCCAAATGTACCACGAGTGCCTGGCCATCCGTGAGCTGACCCGCGAGGCCGGGGCCACCTTCCTGGTCAACGACCACGTGGACATCGCCATGCTGGTGGACGCCGACGGCGTGCACATCGGCCAGGAGGACTTGCCGCCCGAAGCGGTGCGCCGGCTCATCGGGCCGGACAAGATCCTCGGGCTCTCCACCCACTGCCCAGAGGAGGCCCGCGCCGCCCAGGAATCCGGGCTGGTGGACTACATCGGGGTGGGGCCCATCTTCGCCACCAAGACCAAGAAGGACGTCTGCGCCCCGGTGGGATTCGAATATCTGAACCACGTCATCAAGAATATCGAATTGCCCTTCGTGGCGATCGGCGGCATCAAGGAGCACAACATCGCCCAGGTGCGCGCGGCCGGGGCCCGCAACATCTGCCTGGTCACGGAGATCGTGGCCGCCAGGGACATCGGGGCCAGGGTGCGCGCGCTGACGGCGGCAATGCGTACCGAATAAGGAGTTGTCATGAAGATCATGGAGTACACGGCTGTGGAGCCCACCCACTTCGACAACGAAGTGGCCAAGGGCGTTGCGGGCAGGGTTCTTGTGGGCAAGGCCGACGGCGCGCAGAACTTCTGCATGAGGGCCTTCGAGATCGCCCCCGGCGGGCACACCCCCCGCCACGCCCACGCCTGGGAGCACGAGATGTTCTTCCACACAGGCGAGGGCGAGGTGTACGGCAACGGGCAGTGGAACCCGGTGGGCGCGGGCTGCGTGGCCTTCGTGCCCGGCAACTCCGAGCATCAGATCAGAAACACGGGCGAGAAGCCGCTCACCGTGGTGTGCCTCGTTCCTTCGGGCGCGCCCGAACTCTAGGAGACCCCCTTGATGAAAACCGCTCTGCTGCTCATCGATATCCAGAAAGACTACTTCCCAGGCGGGGCCATGGAGCTCGTGGGCGCGGAAGCCGCCGCAGCCAAGGCGGCTCGCGCCCTTGAGCACTTCCGCGCCCAGGGCATGCCCGTGTTCCACATCCGGCACGTCTCCCTGAGGCCGGGGGCGGGCTTCTTCCTGCCCGGCACCCCGGGGGTGGAGTTCCACCCCTACGTGGCCCCGGCCGAGGAGGAGCCCGTGATCGAAAAGCACTTCCCCAACGCCTTCCGGGAGACCGGCCTGGAGGCCACCCTGCGCGCCGCCAAGGTGGAACGCCTGGTGATCGCGGGCATGATGAGCCACATGTGCGTGGACGCCACCACCCGGCAGGCCTTCGACCTGGGCTTCACCTGCATCGTGCTGGCCGACGCCTGCGCTACCCGGGACCTTGATTTCGCCCACGTGCATGTGCCCGCAGCCCAAGTGCACGGCGCGTTCATGGCCGCCCTGGGGGCCGTGTACGCCGAACTGGTGGGAGTGAAGGATATGGCCGCGGCCCTGCGCTAGAGCCTGTTTTCCTGGAGCGAAGAGGTTTTGCGGGTTGACGCCGCCTTCGGGATAGGGCAAAGTCCCTGTCCCCGGCAATCTCGCGGGTCTGCATTCCGCAGGCCCGCCACGCCGGAGGCCCAATCAGGGACACACCACCCCATGCCAGCCACAGTAGCCATCATCGGCCGCCCCAACGTGGGCAAGTCTTCGCTTTTCAATCGCCTGCTGCGCAAGCGCAAGGCCATCACGCACGACCGCCCCGGCGTCACCCGCGACCGCCTGGAAGGCCAGGCCGTGCTTGCGGGCGTGCCCGTGAACCTTGTGGACACCGGCGGCCTGACCCTGGAGGACCCCCAGGGCCTCGAACTTGACGTGCTGGAGCAGGCCCGCCGCGCGGTCTACGCCGCCAACCTTGTGCTCCTGGTGGTGGACGGCCGCGAGGGCCTCACCTCCGAGGACCAGCGCGTGGCCACCCTGCTGCGCCAGTCCGGCAAGCCGGTGCTGGTGGCCGTGAACAAGGTGGACGGCGGCGAAAAGGAAGACCTCTTCATGGCGGACTTCCACGCCCTTGGCCTGGACCTGGCGCCGGTCTCCGCCGAGCACGGCTACGGGGTGCGCAGCCTGGTGGACGAGATCGTCTCCCGCCTGCCCGAGACGGACGAGCGGGGCAGGCAGAATCCCGAGACGGCCCTGACCCTCTCCCTGCTGGGCAGGCCCAACGCGGGCAAGAGCTCCCTGGTCAACGCCCTGGTGGGCGACGACAGGCTCATCGTCAGCGAAGTGGCCGGAACCACCCGCGACGCCGTGGACGTGGCCTTCGAACGCGGCGGCAAGCGCTACGTTTTCGTGGACACGGCGGGCGTGCGCCGCAAGTCCAAGATCGACGACTCCCTGGAGCGCATCGCCTCGCTCACGGCCCTGGGCAGCGGCAAGCGCGCCGAGGTGACCATCCTGGTCATCGACGGCCCCGGCGGCCTGGCCATGCAGGACAAGCGCCTCATCGCCTACCTGGACAAGGAGAAGGTCCCCTTCCTGATCGTGATCAACAAGGTGGACCTTCTGGACGCCAAAGGGCTCTCGGAACTCAAGCAGGACATCAGCGAGGAGCTGCGCATCTGCAACCACGTGCCGGTGCTCTACATCTCCGCGCTCAAGGGCAAGAACCTGCGCGACATCCTGCCCACGGCCCAGGCCATCCGCGAGGAGTGCGACATCCGCGTGGGCACGGGCGCGCTCAACCGCCTGCTGCGCGACGCCCTGGGCAAGCACCAGCCGCCGCTGGTCAAGGGCAGGCGGCCCAAGTTCTACTACCTGACGCAGACCGATACCGCGCCGCCCACCTTCGTGTTCTTCGTCAACGACCCGGAGCGCATCAAGGACAGCTACTCCCGCTTCCTGGAGAACCAGCTGCGCAAGATTTTCGGCATCCGCCGCGCGCCCGTGAAGCTCTATTTCAGGGGCAGCCACGAAGGCCGTGAAGAGGTGAAATAGATCGGCGGAGAAGAAATCTGTCGGCTGAATCAGGGAGGCGCTGCCTCCCCGAACCCCACCGGCAAGGGCATGATGCCCTTGCATCCCCAATTATATTCGATGATCAGCCGGAAACCACGTGGTTTCCGGCTTTTTTCGCGGCCCGATCAACGTTCGTATTCTGCTCCGCCCGTGTTCAGCAGGTAAGGCCAGCGGATGTAGGGGAACGTCAGGAGCACCGGGCCGTTTCCCTGGTCGAGGATTCCCTCGATCACGGTTGCCCGGCATTCCGGGCTGACGCTGCCGCGCTCCCGCGCGCAAAAGGCGTCCGGACTGTCGATGAAGCGGGTTTTTTCCCGCTTGAGAATGACGAGCGTCCTGCCTTCGGGGAGCCCGCCGATGGGCGGGATCACGAAGAACGTCAGACTGAGGGAAGCGAGGATGACCGCGACAGGCAGCAGAAGCAGGTACTTTTTCATCTCAGGATGCCTCCGAGCGGGGGCGGTGCGCATCTGACGTATGCACACGCGCTGTCTCCCGAGCGGGCTTTCAGCATTTGGCGGCTACATGGCCGGAGGTCACGCTATTTTGTCCCTTCCGCCCCGGAAGGAAATCCAGGCAGCGAGCATGGCGAAGCAGCCGAACAGCGCGAATGCCGCCCGCACGGCGGGCAGGGCCTCCGCGCCGACACGCCCGGCCGCGCCATCGCCCGAGAACAGCGCAAGCATCACACCCGTGAGCGCCATGGAGAGGCTCATGCCCGAGGTGCGCATGGTGGCCAGCAGCCCGGAGGCGACCCCGCGCCGGGTGGTGTCCACCGAGCCCATGAGCGCGTGGATGTTGGGCGAGGCGAAGAAGGCGAACCCCGCACCCAGCACGATCTGGAACCCCGCCACGCCAGCCGTGGTCAGGCCTTCGCTCCAGGCGGCCAGGGCCCAGAGCCCCAGGCCCAGCACGCCAAGCCCCAGTGCGCTGAGCCGCGTGGGCGCGATCCTGTCCGAGAGCGTCCCGGCCAGGGGGGAGAGCAGGGCCTGCGTGGCGGGCTGGACGAGCAGGAACACCCCCGCCGCGCCAGGGCTCAAGCCCAGGACGCCCTGCAGGGTGATGCTCAGGAGCAGGCTGGTGGAGAATGCGGCGGTGTAGCCGAAGGCCCCGGCGAACGCGGCGTGGCTGAAGCGGTGGTTGTCCGTGAAGAGCTGCGGCGCGATGAGCGGGGACTTGAGCCGTGCCTGCATGCGCACGAAACGCGCGCCGAGCAGCGCCCCGGCCGCCATGACGCCCAGCCCCCACAGGGATGGCTGCGTGGCCAGGCCGCCTACCAAGGCCAGCATGGCCGGAACGTAGGTGACGGCGCCGGTCCAGTCGAACCCGGCCATGTGGCCGGGCGCGTCGGGCGGGCGGTTGCGGGCGATGAGCGTGCAGGCCCCGGCGCCGATCAGCGCGCAGAGCACGAAGATGGCCCGCCAGGATACGGACGCCGTCAGGATGCCTCCCACCAGCGGCCCCAGGGCCAGCCCCACGTAGACGAACATCAGGTTCAGGCCCAGGGCGCGCCCCCTGCGCTCGGATGCTGCCGAATCCATGAGGATGGCCGCGCCCACCCCGAAGGTCATGGAGTCGGCCAGCCCCTGCATGGCGCGCGCTGCCAGGAGCGCCGGCAGGTTCGGGGCCAGCGTGGCCGTGACGGAGGCGCAGATGAACAGCACGCTGCCGCAGAGGAAGATGCGCTTGTTGCCGAGATGGTCAGAGAGGCGGCCGAAGATGGCCATGAACGCCGCCGCCGGTACGAGGTGGGCCAGCACCACCAGGGGCAGCTGATGCGGGTAGAGTGAGAACTCACGCCCGATGGAGGGCATGGCCACGGCCAGCGCGCCGTTGAGGAAGGGCGTCAGGAAGGATGCCAGGCCCACTGCGGCCTGGGACCAGTACTGGCGGCGTTCGAGTTGATCCATGCGCTTCCTGTTGGGATGAGCGGGGCGCGCTTGAGAACGCTATTGCCCCGCGTCCCTCGCGAAGCGATCCGGGTGTCGAGAGGGAGGAACTCCCTCTCGCGGGAGAGTCCAGAGAGGGCAGCGCCCTCTCTGGCCGCCGGAGGCGTCTCCTCCCAGTGATATTCTTACGAAACGGCGCTGCCGGGCAACACCTGGGCCGAGGGGGCCAGCAGCTCGAGGCCGCCTTCGCGCTTCACGGCCAGGATCATGCCCTGCGAGACCACGCCGCGCAGCTTGCGGGGCTTGAGGTTGGCCACGATGACCACCTGCCTGCCCTGCAGATCCTCGGGCTTCCAGTATTCCGCTATGCCCGCGACAACCTGGCGCGGTTCGGGGTCGCCGGCGTCCACGGTGACCAGCAGGAGCTTGTCGGCCTTGGGCACGGGCTCGACCTTGAGCACGGTGGCCACGCGCAGGTCGACCTTCTGGAAGTCCTCGAAGTCGATGGGGTCTTTGCTCACGGCGGCCTCGGGGGAAGTGGCGGCGGGTTTGGCATCGGCCTTGGGGGCCGGTTCGGGCGCGGCGGAGGGCGCGGGAGGCTCCACGCGGGGGAACATGTTGGAGGTCTTGGCCACCGGGGTGCCCGCGCTCAGGTTGCCCCAGCCCTCGGCCTCCATCTGCAGGTTCATCTGGCTGGCGGGGGTCGTGACGCCGAGCTGGGCGAGCATGGCTTCGGAAGCCTCGGGCATCACCGGCCAGAGGTGCACGGCCACCTTGCGCATGCACTCCAGCACGAAATACATCACCGTGGCCAGGCGGGAGGGGTTCTTCTCCTTGAAGAGGGTCCAGGGGGCCTGGGTGTCGATGTACTTGTTCAGGCCGCGCACCAGCTCCCAAAGGCTGTCCAGGGCCTTGGCGGTCTGGAAGCGCTCGAACAGGCGCTGGTAGTTCAGGCAGCAGTCCTTGGCCAGGAGCATCAGCTCCTCCTCGTCGGGTCCGCCTTGCCCGGCCTGGGGGATGGCCCCGTCGAAGTACTTGTGGGTCATGGCCAGGGTGCGGCTGAAGAGGTTGCCCAGGTCGTTGGCCAGGTCGGCGTTGAAGCGCCCGCAGAGGGCCTCCTCCGAGAAGGAGGAGTCGTGCCCGAGGCTCATCTCGCGCAGCAGGAAGTAACGGAAGCCGGAGAGGCCGTACTTCTGCACCATGGAGAGCGGGTCCACCACGTTGCCCAGGGATTTGGACATCTTGGTGTCCTTGATGAGCCAGTAGCCGTGCACGTTCAGGTGCTGGAAGGGCTCCAGGCCCATGGCCTTGAGCATGGTGGGCCAGAAAACGGCGTGGGGCTTGAGGATGTCCTTGGCGATCAGGTGGTTGGCGGCGGGCCAGTAGGCCTTCATGTCCTCGCCGTCGGGCCAGCCCAGGGCCGTGAGGTAGTTGAGCAGAGCGTCGAACCAGACGTAGGCCACGTAATTGGTGTCGAAGGGCAGCTCCACGCCCCACTCCAGGCGGGACTTGGGCCGGGAGATGCACAGGTCTTCCAGGGCGCCGCTCTCCAACAGGGCCACCACCTCGTTGCGGTACTGCTCGGGGCGGATGAAGTCCGGGTTGGCCTTGATGTGGTTCAGGAGCCAGTCCTGGTATTTGCCCATCTTGAAGAAGTAGTTCTTCTCCGCGATGTATTCTGGCTTGGTCTTGTGGTCGGGGCAGAGGCCGTCCGCCAGCTCTTTCTCGGTGTAGAAACGCTCGCACCCGAAGCAATAGTGCCCGCCGTACTCGCCGAAGTAGATGTCGCCGGAGTCGTAGACCTGCTGCAGGGCCTTCTGCACCGTGGCCTTGTGCAGGGGGTCCGTGGTGCGGATGAAGCGGGTGTAGTCGATGCCCAGGTTGGGCCAGAGGTCCTTGAAGAGCTGGCTGATTTCGTCGCAGTAGGCCTGGGGGGTCTTGCCAGCGGCCTCGGCGGCCTTGACGATCTTGTCGCCGTGCTCGTCGGTGCCGGTGAGCATCATCACCTGGCGGCCCATGAGTCGGTTGAAGCGGGTCATGGCGTCGGCCAGGATGGTGGTGTGCGCGTGCCCAAGGTGCGGGCGCGCGTTGACGTAGTAAATGGGCGTGGTGAGGTAGAAGCGCTCCACGATCAGTCTCCGGATTCAGGCGCGGGGGCCTGGCCGCCTTCGGGGCGTTTGTTCTTGGGTTTGCGCTTGCGCTTGCGCTTGGCCTTGGGCGGAGCTCCCTCGGCGGGCAGAGCCTCGGAGGGCAGGCCAAGGGCCACGATCTCGCCGTCGTCGCCGTCGGTGGACGGCACTGCGGCCTCGGCCGCGGGGCGTTCGCCCCCGCCGGGCGCGGGCCTGGAATCAGGCTGGCCGGGAATCTGCTCGCCGGACTGCGGCTGGGCCAAGCCAGGCTGCCCGGGCTCCTGGTTGCGGGGCTCCTGGGGGCGTTGCGGCCTGGGCTGCTGTGGCCTGCCTTGCTGCTGCCTGCCCTGCTGGGGCCTCTCACTGGCCTGGGGAGGGGCGGGGCGGCCGCCAGGCGGCTGTTGCGGAGCCACGTAGGGCACCCAGGTATCCCCGGCGATGGTGTTCCACTCCTCCAGGGTGAGCTCGCGCTCCTCCCCGGCCTCGGTGTACACCGAAATGGACTCCCGGAAGATGTTGGAGCGCAGCACCTTCATGGGGCCCTGCTCGGTCTGGTATTTCTTGCCCAGCTTGGGGCAGCGCCGCTGGAACTCCTCGTAGGTGCCCTGCTCGTAGGCCAGGCAGCACAGGAGCCTGCCGCACATGCCCGAGATCTTGGCCGGGTTGAGGAACAGGTTCTGCTCCTTGGCCATCTTGATGGTCACGGGCTGGAACTTGCGGATGAAGCGCGCGCAGCAGCACATCTGGCCGCAGTTCCCGATGGCCCCGAGCATCTGCGTCTCGTGGCGCACGCCGATCTGGCGCAGCTCGATGCGCGTGCGGTAGGCCTTCACGAGGTCCTTCACCAACTCCCGGAAGTCGATGCGCCCGGGCGCGGTGAAGTAGAAGACCATCTTGGAGCGGTCTTGCAGGATTTCCACGTCCACGAGCTTCATGTCCAGGTTGCGCTCGTTGATGCAACGGCGGCAATGGCGGATGGCGTCGCGCGCGAGTTCGCGGTTCTCGCCGTAGACGTCCATGTCCTCCGGGGCGGCGATGCGGACGATGGGTTTGAGCTCTTCCTGCTCCTGGCCCGCGGGCAACTGCTCCAGCACGCTGGCGACGCTGGCCATGGCCAGCCCCTGATCGGTCTTCACCAGAACGTGCTGCCCGGGGCGGACCTCGAAGGAGGCTGCGTCGAAATAGTATATCTGGCCGTTTTCCCGGAACCTCAGTCCCAGAATGTGAGTCATGGTGTATCCGAAACACCCCTGAGGGTGGTTGAAGATGGATGAACAACCCTTGATAGCTCATGATGGCGGGAACTTCAAACCCCAAGGGGCGCGCAATCCCGGTGGACCTGTCTTCCGGGGTCGCGGGGTGGCGCAGGCCGGGAGGGAGTGCCCGGATACCGGACCATACAGGAAGGGCTAACAGGCCGGTAAACAAGAAAATCAAGTCGAGTCGAGCACTCACGTCCGTAGCCCGCGAAGCGGCGAAAAGTTTTTGAAAAAAGTTGCGACTGTTTGTTGACAACATGAGGGCACACGCGTAATTACCGCCTTCCGCGACGGGGGGAACGTCCCGAAGCGCTGAACGGGTCATTAGCTCAATTGGTAGAGCAGCGGACTCTTAATCCGTTGGTTGTAGGTTCGAGTCCTACATGGCCCACCAGGAAATCAGGGAGTTAGGTGATAAACCTAGCTCCCTTTTTCTATTTTCCGCCAGCCGTTGCCGCCGATTTCGCGCCTCATCCGGCACCGCCTGCATCCAGGCTCCACCTTGGCCATCAGTTCTGCCGTGCAGTCGGTTGGCGTCATCTCATTCCCCGGCACAGATGGCCGTGCCACTCACCGCATAGTCCTGTTTGGAACGGAAGGAATCCTGGACTTGGGATGGATGGCGTGCGCACACAGCGTTGAACTCTGTCCATCTGCCGTAAGCCTGATGCCGCCGGTTCAGCGGGCGAGCAGGGCCGCTCCCAGTAACAATCGCGTTCAAGGCGTAGTCTTCCCACAATCTACGGATGGTCGAGTCAGGCGCCCATGTGGCTCCGTTGAACGAAGTGTTGTAGGATGAACTTCCTTCATGGAGGAGGGAGGGGGGGTGCTCTTTTTGACGCCGGGGCAAGCCGAAGCATGCTATCAGCCCCGGAATTGCCGTTAAAATATGGGCTGCATGTATTGTCTTGAATTTCAAACTCTTTCTCAAGGTTGCTATGCAACTGAATGCGCTCCGGGTTCTGCTTGACAGGGCAAGCCGAATCACTGATAACTCTAGATAGGAATGTATTCCTACGTCGATGGGGGGATTATGGTCCTCGACCAACAGGAAGCCGATCGGCGTTTGCAGGCCTTCAAGCAGGGCTGCAAGGCCGCCGGGGAGAAGCTCACCTCGCAGCGGATCGAAATCTTTCGCGAAATCGCCGCCAGCGAGGAGCACCCTGACGCGGAGTCGATCTACAAAGGCGTGCGCGAGCGGCTCCCGAATGTTTCATTGGATACCGTCTACAGGACGTTGTGGTGGCTCACGAAGATGGGGATGGTGACGACACTCGGCCCGACGCAGGACCGAACGCGATTCGATGCGAACCTGACACGCCACCACCATTTCGTCTGCATACGCTGCGGCTTGACCCGGGATTTCTACAGCGAGGAGCTGAACCGGCTGAAGCTCCCGGAATCCGTTGCAGCCATCGGATCAATCGAAAGGACGCAGGTCGAAGTGAAGGGCATATGCCACGTCTGCGCACAAGAAGAGAGTGTTGCCCACAGCATTTTGACGACGGAAGATAACAAGCGTTGTGGTGCTGACCCGAGTTGAATTCTTTGGGTTGTGGTGCATTACATCACGTATCAAGCCGATGCTTCTCATGGTTTGAGTTTATGCGGACGCATACAACGATGTTCTAATCCATGGAGGATGGGTTATGAGTGACGAGAAGAAATGTCCCGTGACGGGCAGGTCCAGCGGGCAGGTGGCCGGCGGCGGCACCTCCAACCGTGACTGGTGGCCCAACCAGCTGAACCTCAACATCCTGCACCAGCATTCCTGCAAATCCAACCCCATGGGGAAGGACTTCAACTACTCCGAGGAGTTCAAGAAGCTCGACCTCGAGGCCGTGAAGAAGGACCTCTTCGCCCTGATGACCGACTCGCAGGAGTGGTGGCCCGCCGACTACGGCCACTACGGCCCGCTCTTCATCCGCATGGCCTGGCACAGCGCGGGCACCTACCGCGTGGGCGACGGCCGCGGCGGCGCGGGCTCCGGCAGCCAGCGCCTGGCTCCCCTGAACAGCTGGCCCGACAACGTGAACCTGGACAAGGCCCGCAGGCTGCTCTGGCCCATCAAGCAGAAGTACGGCAGCAAGATCTCCTGGGCGGACCTCATGGTCCTGGCGGGCACCTGCGCCATCGAATCCATGGGCCTGAAGCCATTCGGCTTCGGCGGCGGCCGCGTGGACGTCTGGGAGCCCGAGCAGGACATCTACTGGGGCGCAGAGGACACCTGGCTGGGCGACACCCGCTACACGGGCGACAGGCAGCTGGACAACCCCCTGGCAGCCGTGCAGATGGGCCTGATCTACGTGAACCCCGAAGGCCCCAACGGCAACCCCGACCCGGTGGCCTCCGGCCGGGACGTGCGCGAGACCTTCGCCCGCATGGCCATGAACGACGAAGAGACCGTGGCGCTGATCGCGGGAGGGCACACCTTCGGCAAGTGCCACGGCGCGGGCGACGCCTCGCACGTGGGCCGCGAGCCCGAAGGCGCGGGCCTTGAGGAGCAGGGCCTGGGCTGGAAGAGCAGCTTCGGCAGCGGCAAGGGCGCCGACACCATCGGCAGCGGCATCGAGGGCGCGTGGAAGGCCAACCCCACCACGTGGGACATGGGCTACCTCAAGACGCTCTTCAAGTACGAGTGGGAGTTGGTGAAGAGCCCGGCCGGGGCCAACCAGTGGCTCGCCAAGGACGTGGCCCCCGAGGACATGGTCGAGGGCGCGCAGGACAAGAACAAGAAGTACCGGCCCATGATGACCACGGCGGACCTTTCGCTGCGCTTCGACCCCATCTACGAGCCCATCGCACGCGACTACCTGAAGAACCCCGCCAAGCTCGCCGACGCCTTCGCCCGGGCCTGGTTCAAGCTCACGCACCGCGACATGGGCCCCATCTCGCGCTACCTGGGGCCGGACGTGCCGCAGGAGAAGCTCATCTGGCAGGACCCCGTCCCCGCCGTGGATCATGACCTCATCGAGGACAAGGACGCCAAGGACCTCAAGGCCGCCATCCTGGCCACCGGGCTTTCCGTGGCCGAGCTGGTCTCCACCGCCTGGGCCTCGGCTTCCACGTTCCGCGGCTCCGACAAGCGCGGCGGGGCCAACGGCTCGCGCATCCGCCTGGCCCCCCAGAAGGACTGGGAGGTCAACCAGCCCGTTCGCCTGGCCAAGGTGCTGGCCGCGCTGGAGGGCGTCAAGGCCGGGTTCGACGCCTCGCAGTCCGGCGGGAAGAAGGTCTCTGTGGCGGACCTGATCGTGCTGGGCGGCTGCGCCGCAGTGGAGAAGGCCGCCAGGGACGCGGGCCAGGACGTGACCGTCCCCTTCACGCCGGGGCGCACGGACGCCACGGAGGCGATGACCGACGCGGCCTCCTTCGCCGTGCTCGAACCCAAGGCCGACGCCTTCCGCAACTATCTCAAGGCCAAGTACTCCGTGACCGCCGAGGAGCTGATGGTGGACAAGGCGCAACTGCTGACCCTGACCGCGCCGGAGATGACCGTGCTCCTGGGCGGCCTGCGCGTGCTGGGGGCCAACTACGGCCAGACCCCGCACGGCGTCTTCACCAAGCGTCCCGGAACGCTCACCAACGACTACTTCGTGAACCTGCTGGACATGGGCACGGTGTGGAAGCCCGTCTCGGAGGAGAACGAGCTGTTCGAGGGCCGCGACCGCGCCACGGGAGAACCCAAGTGGACCGGCACCCGCGTCGACCTGGTGTTCGGCTCCAACTCCCAGCTGCGGGCCATCGCGGAGGTCTACGGTTGTGGCGACTCCCAGGAGAAGTTCGTGGCCGACTTCGTGGCCGCTTGGACCAAGGTGATGAACCTGGACCGCTTCGACGTGATCTAAATTGACTGAACCCTCCCGCCGCCCGTTGGCGGGAAGGCACGGCCTACAAAACAGACGCGGCGCTCCACATCGGTGAAGCGCCGCGCTTTCGTTTCAATTCTCCGGGACGCCAATGAGGCGGCCCATCTCTGCCCACGGGCTCGCCGGTCAGGCGGCCCATTTCTCCACACGGGCACGCCGTTCAGGCGGCCAAGTCCGGCTTCAAGTACGCCGCGCAGGCGGTCAACCTATCCCCAAGGCGCGCCGCCACGGCTTACCGCTCCGTGTCCGGGGCGTGGTTTTGCGCCAGCCGCCTCTCCTGCATCCAGCACCACAGCACGGGGACCACGAACATGGTCACCAGCACGAAGACCATGCCGCCGAAGGGCGGGATGGCCATGGGCACCACCAGGTCCGCGCCCCGGCCCCGCGAGGTCAGCACGGGTATCAGCGCCAGGATTGTGGTGGCGGTGGTCATCAGGCAGGGACGCACGCGCTTGAGGCCCGCCTCGATGGTGGCGGCCCGGATGGCGGCAACGTCCTGGGGCGCGTGCTCCAGGAAGCGGTCGCGCAGGTAGGTGGCCATGACCACGCCGTCGTTGGTGGCCACCCCGAAGAGCGCCAGGAAGCCGACCCACACCGGCAGGGAGAGGGCCAGTTCGTGCATCTGGAAGAGGTGGCGCATGTTCACCCCGAAGATGTCCACGTCCATGAACCAGGGCAGGCCGTAGAGCCAGATCATGACGAAGCCGCCCGCCCAGGCCACCGGGATGGCCGAGAACACGATGAGCGAGGTGCTCACCGAGGAGAAGTGCATGTAGATCACCAGGAAGATCAGCGCCATGGTCAGCGGCAGGATAAAGGCCAGCCGCTTTTCGGCCCGGGCGTGGTTCTCGAAGGTGCCGGTGAAGTCGTAGGTGACGCCGGCGGGCAGCTCCAGCAGCCCGGCCTCGCGCATGGAGTCCAGGTAGGCCTTGGCGGCCTCCACGGCGTGGATGGCCGTCACCCCGGCCTTGCCGTCGAAGATCACGTAGGCGGCGGTGAAGGTGTCCTCCCCCCGGATCATGTACGGGCCGGGGCTGTAGCGGATCTCCGCCACCTGGCCCAGGGGTATCTGTGCGCCCTCGGGGGTGGTCACCAGCAGCGCGCCGATGGTCTTGGGGTCGTCGCGCAGTTCGCGCTGGTAGCGCAGGCGCACGGGGTAGCGCTCGCGGCCTTCCACCGTGGTGGTGACCACGCGGCCGCCCAGGCCGGTCTCGATGGCGTCCTGCACGGCCTGGACCGTGAGGCCGTACATCCCGGCCCTGCCCCGGTCGATGGCGATCTGTAGGTATGGCTTGGCCGTGATGCGGTCCGCCAGCACCGAGGTCGGCTCGATGACCTTGATGTCGCGCAGGAAGCGCTCGATCAGTTCGGCGGCCTTCTCCACGCTGGGCACATCCGGGCCCTTGACCCGCACGGCCACCGAGGCGCGGATGCCGCTCTGGAGCATGACAAGCCGGGCCGAGATGGGCTGGAGCTTGGGGGCGGTGGTCACGCCGGGCATGCGCGCGGCGGCGGCCACGGCGGCCCAGACGTCCTCGGGGTCGCGCACGCCGGGCCAGGCCGCGCGGCCGGGGTTCAGGACCGGGTCCAGGGCGCGCCGCCAGAGGCGGAAGGGCTGGCCGGATGGGTCCGGCACGAGGCGGCCTTCGGCGTCGCGGGTGAAGACCCCGCGCACGAAGTATCCGGCCCCGTCCGGGGCGGCCACGGGCACGCCCTCGCGGTTCTCGGCGTATCCCACGGCGTCGGGGTCGTATTTGAAGCTCAGCACGGTGCCGTTGTCTCCGGTCAGGAATTCGGGGTGGTAGTTGACCACCGTCTCGATCATGTTCAGCGGCGCGGGGTCCAGTGGGGATTCGGCCCTGCCGAGCTTGCCAACCACGGAGGCTACCTCGGGCACGCGGCGCAGGGCCTCGTCCTGGCGCTGCACGATGTCCAGCACTTCGGCCGTGGAGGCGTGGGGCATGGTGGTGGGCATGTACAGGAAGGAGCCCTCGTCCAGGGGCGGCATGAACTCCTTCTGCAGCCCCGGGAAGGCGCGTTGCATGGCGGCCAGTGGGGCGGATTCGCGCATGAACCCCGGCAGCCAGCCGAACATGCCGCCGAAGCCCAGCCACACCAGCCCGCCCAGAAGCACCAGGGCCGCTGGCATGGACAGGAAGGCCGCCTTGTGCTCCAGGCACCAGGCCAGCACGCGGGCGTAGCGGCGGTGGAACAGGTGGAACAGGCCCAGCCAGACACCGAGAACCATGCCCACGAACACCAGGTTGCGCATGACGCCGCGCTCCGGTCCCAGGGGCAGCCAGTGTCGGGCCAGCAGCAGGGCCACCCCGCCGATGGCCGTCCAGACGGCCGCGCGGGTGAGCAGGGCCTTGCGCTCGGGGGAGACGAAGCGCCGGGCCAGGTACAGCCCGCCCACGGCGGTCATGGCCAGGCCCGCGGCGGCGTCCAGGAAGATGGCCAGCAGCGCCCCGGCGTAGACCGCCAGTTCGTAGGGCGAGAAGTCCTTGGAGCGGTCCAGGCTCCTGCGCTTGAAGATCAGCTCGGCGGCAGGGGGGATGAGCCCCAGGGCCACCACCAGGGAGGCCGTCAGGGCGAAGGTCTTGGTGAAGGCCAGGGGCCGGAACAGTTTGCCTTCGGCCCCGGTCATGAAGAAGACGGGCAGGAAGCCGATGACCGTGGTGGCGATGGAGGCCAGCACCGCGCCGCCCACCTCCCGCGAGGCCAGGTACACGGTAACGGGAAGTGGTTCGCCCGGGGGGGCTTCGTCCCGCCTGCGCAGGATGTTCTCGGTGAGGATGATGCCCATGTCCACCATGGTGCCGATGGCGATGGCGATGCCCGCCAGGGCCACGATGTTGGCCTCCACCCCGAAGGCCTTCATGGCCAGGAAGGTCAACAGCACGGCCAGGGGCAGCAGGGCCGAGATGAGCGCCGAGGCCCCCAGGTTCATGACCATGGCCAGGACCACAACCACAGTGACCAGGATCTCGGAAACCAGGGCCTCGTCCAGGGTGTGCAGCGTCTCCTTGATGAGGCCGGAGCGGTCATAGAAGGGCACCACCTTCACCTGGCTGACGACGCCTCCCGGAAGGGTGCGCTTGGGCAGGGAGGGCTCGATGCGGGCGATGGCCGCCTTGACCCCGGCGATGACCTCCATGGGGTTGGCCCCGAAGCGCGTCACCACCACGCCGCCCACGGCCTCGTGGCCGTTCTTGTCCAGAGCGCCCTGGCGCAAGGCCGGGCCGAAGTTCAGCGCACCCAACTGGTTGAGGAACACGGGCCGCCCCTCGCGGGTGGCCACCAGGGTCTTGCCCAGGTCGTCCAGGCTCTTGATGAAGCCCAGGCCGCGCACCAGGTATTCCACCCGGTTGATCTCGATGGTGCGCGCGCCCACATCCAGGTTGGATTTCTGCACGGCGGCCGCCACGTCCTCCAGGGAGACGCCGTAGGCCTTGAGCAGCTGCGGGTCCAGCTCCACCTGGTACTCGCGCACGAAACCGCCGATGGAGGCCGCTTCGGCCACGCCGGGCACGGCCAGAAGGGCGTAGCGCAGGTAATAGTCCTGTAGGGTGCGCAATTCGCTGGCCTCGAAGCCGCCCACGAAGCGGCCTTCGGGGTCCAATCCGTCGAGGGTGTACCAGAACACCTGGCCCAGGGGCGTGGCGTCCGGGCCCAGGCGCGGGGCAACGCCCGTGGGCAGCAGGCCGGGCGGCAGGCTGGCCAGCTTTTCCAGGATGCGCGCACGGGAGAAGTAGAAGTCCACCCCTTCCTCGAAGACCACGTAGACCTCCGAGAATCCGAACGAGGAGTTGGAGCGCACCGTCTTGACCCCGGCGACCCCGAGCAGGGCCGTGGTCAGCGGGTAGGTCACCTGTTCCTCCACGTCGCGGGGGGAGCGGCCCGTCCACTCGGTGAAGACGATCTGCTGGTTTTCGCCGATGTTGGGGATGGCGTCCACGGCCACGGGGGCACGCAGGAGCCAGGGCAGGTTCCAGTCGAAGGGCGCCACGGAAAGGCCGCCCAACACGGTCATTACGGTCAGCAGGCCGACGACGAGCTTCTGGCGCTGGCAAAACGCCAGCACTCTTTCCAGCGGCCCGGCCCCTGGGGGCGGGGTGACGAGCGGTTCCACGGGCAGGCCGGGGCGGTCAGGTTTGTTCATGCTCACGGTGCGCCTCGCCTGCTCAGTTGCCCGCCGGGGCCTGGGGCTGCCTCGGCGCAGCGCCTGATTGCGGTGCGGCCTTGGGCTGCCCGCCCTGTCCGGGCGCGGGCGAACGGCCCTTGGAGCGGAGCATGAGCTTGAACTGCTCGTTCACGGGCGGTTCGTCCGTCTTGGGCAGGGCGTCTTCCGGCACCACGGACCCTTCGCCTCCGAAGATCTCGGCTGGCGGGAAGGCTGGAATGGGGGATGGCCCGTTGGGCCGCTCGCTGGGCGGCAGTTCGATGGCAGCGGGGGGCGCCACGTTGAGTCCGAAATCCTGCAGGCGGACAAGCCCCTCGGGCTGGAGCATGCTCGGCTTGGCCAGGATCTGGCGTTCGCTGTCGAGCTTGAAGGCTCCGTTCGTGACGACCTCATCCCCTTCGGTCAGGCCGGACTGCACGATGAAGAACCCCTCAGCCTTCGGTCCGAGCACGATCTCGCGCCCCTCGAACACGCCGGGCTTGCCCTGCACCGCAACGTAGACCACCGCGCGCCCGCCCGTGACCAGGGGGGCCGATTCCGGGATGACCAGCGGTGCACGTTCAGGCGCGGTGCCCGGGCTGGTGGGCCTGCCCTCCCTGTCCAGCAGGGCCTTGACCTTGCCGCGCAGGCTCATGCCCGGACGCAGCAGGGTCTTGACGTCGTTATAGCCCACGAGAACCCGGAAGGTCTTGTTCTTCTCGCTGAAGGTCGGCTCGATGACCAGGACCTTGCCCCAGAAGCTTTCGCCGGGGCGGGCAGGGGAGGAGAACTCCACCTCCTGCCCGATGCGCAGCCAGGGGAAGTCCTGCTCGAAAGCGTCGAAGCTTGCGAGCACGAAGTTGGGGTCGGCGATCCTGACCAGGCGCGTGCCTTTGTTGACATAGGCGCCCTGGACGGCGTTGTTTTCGATGATCACTCCGCCCACGTTGGAGGCCAGGTTGGGCATGCGTATGGGGATGACCCCCGGTGGCCGCTCCAGGCGCAGGATCTGGGCGATGTCCTTGTCGGGCAGGCCAAAGCCCTTCAGGCGGGAGCGCAGCATGGCGAACTTGCGCTGGGCGTCCTGGGTGGCCTTCTCGTCGGGCGGCGTCCCGGACGAGGAGCGCAGCGCCTGGTTGACCGGCTGGCCAAGGAGCGAGGAGACGATGTCCGGGATCATGCGCACCTGCTCGAGCAACTGTATCTCCACGTCCTGGATGTCGGCGGAGTAGAAGTCGAAGAGCCGTTGGTCCGTGCGGATGTATTCGCCGCTGCGGCGGATGTAGACCTTGTCCACTATGCCGTTCACGGGGGCGTTGATGTCGGCGATGAAGGCGTCGTCGTATTCGATCTGCCCGTAGAGATCCACCAAGGCGGTCACGTAGCGGCTCTCCACGCGCGAGGTGCTGATGCCCGCCAGGCGCATCTGCGCCGGGTCCAGGTGGTTGCGGGCGGCGTTCCCTGATTCCATGTCCCCAACGACCACCGGGGCCAGCCCCATGCCGCAGACCGGGCACTTGCCGGGCGCGGGCAGGGGGGGAATGTCGTTCATGGGGCAGGCGTAGAGCACCAGCTTGCCTTCGGTGGATTCACCCCCGGCGGCCTTGGGGGCGGCCTGCCCTCCGCTGTCAGCGGGGGCTTTCTCCGGGTTTTGGGAGCAGGCGGACGCCAGGGCCAGGAGGCACAGGATCGCCAGAAGGACGAACAGACGGGCCAGGGGCCAAGCTTCGGGGCGGGGGGCGGATACGTTCATGGTTTCCTATCCCAGTGTGAAGTCGGAGACGAGCATGGGCCAGACGGCGATGGCCGCGAGGAGCACGGCCGCTGCCAGCGCGGCCTGGCAGAGGCGGCGCTGGAGGCGGGGCAGGGCCTGGGCCAGGGAGGGAATCCCGCGCGCCCTCTCCACCGCGCCGACCCCGGCCCCGCAGATCCCCAACATCAGCAGGGAGGCGTAGAGCGGGTAGCCGATCCAGTGGAATTCCGCCTTGAGCAGGCAGAAAGGGCAGTGGTGCGTGGGCAGCTCGTACCAGTAGACGGATATGAAGGAGAGCAGGGCCAGGATGCCGATGAGGAACATGACCCCGGATATCCAGGCGAAGACGCGCGCGCCCCGCCCGGTGGCCAGGAAGTGCGCGCCGCTGCGGGCCAGGGCCACCAGCCCGCCCCAGAAGAGAATCTGGGCCAGGGTGGGCGGCAGGTGGGCCAGGGAGGCCGACAGGCCCGAGGACTCCTCGCTGAAGACGGCCCCGCAGCAGGAGGTGATCAGGTTCGGGGCCAGGTGCGAGAAATAGCCGTACTGCACGTAGGCCTCGAAGAGCACCAGGCCAGTGAGCGGCAGGAGCATGGCGTACTTGGGTTTGACCAGGGGGTAGTCGTAGCCCTGGTTGTCCAGGTGGTTGACGATGAGCCAGACCCCGCAGCCCAGGGCGGAGGCGATCTTGAGCAGCAGCGCGGTGTAGCCGTAGCTGTTGACGTTGAAGGTGCCCACCGCGCACATGGCCCCCACGAACAGGGTGTGCAGGTCCTCCCCGGCGTAGATGAACAGGAACAGCGAGAGCAGCTCGAAGGCCATCACGTAGGAGAGAATGGTGGAGATCAGGTAGGTCTTGCGCTCCAGGGCAAGCTGGCGCGGGTCGCCGCTGGTGAGGTCGAAGTGGCGCAGGATGGCCACGCCCTGCCACGCGGCGTAGGCCATGACCGCTCCGATGAGGCCCGAGGCCAGGAGCAGCGCGAGGACGACCGGCTTAACAATCATGTGGGCCTGAAGGCACGACCAGTCCGTCGCGCAGGCTGATCACCTCGTCCACCACCTTCGCCTGGTGGACGAGGGCGTCGTGGCTGGCGATGATGAACGTTTTGCCCTCGGCGTGCAGCTGGTCCACGATCTCCAGGAACTCCAGGGAGAGGGCCGTGTCCAGGTTGGCGGTGGGTTCGTCGGCGATGATTGTGGGCGGATCGTTGATCAGGGCGCGGGCGATGGCCGTGCGCTGCTTCTCGCCGCCGGAGAGGCTCTCCACCTTCTGCCCGATCTTGCCGCCCAGGCGGAATTTCTCCAGCAGGGCGGCGGCCTTGTCGCGAACCTGATGGCGGGGCTGGCCCAGCGGGCAGGCCGGGACCATGACGTTCTCCAGCGTGGTCAGCCCGGGCACCAGGTTGAAGCTCTGGAAGATGAAGCCGAAGGCCGTGCGCCTGAGCTCCGCCAGGAAGCGCTCCGGCAGGGAGGATATCTCCCGATCGCCCAGGTGGATGCGCCCCGAGGAGGGGCGGGCCATGCAGCCCAGCAGCGAGAGGAGGGTGGTCTTGCCGGAGCCGCTGGGGCCGGTGAGCACCACCACCTTGTTCTCGGGCACGGTCGCGCTCACCCCGCGCAGGGCCACGTATTCGCTGGGCCTGCCGGGATTGAATACCTTGGTGACGTTTTCAACACGGATCATGGTTCAACTCGCGCGCATGACCGTGTCCGGGTCGGTGATGGCCGCCCGCCAGGCCGGTATGACGGTTATGAAGGTGTAGGGCACCACGGAAAGGAAGAACAGGGCCAGCAGTTCCGTGAGGCTGACCACGGGGCTCAGCGGGAAGTCCACATAGAGCACGCTCCAGCCCTTGAGGGCCTGGGCGAAAAGGCCCGCGTCCGCCAGGAAGACGTGCGCGTAGGCGGCGATGGTGCCCAACAGGAAGGACGTGAGCGAGATGGCCAGCCCCTCCCAGAACTTCATCACCAGCACGTCGGAGGTGTCCCAGCCCAGGGCCTTGAGGATGCCGATCTCGTGGCGCTCCTCGGCGGAGAGGCCGGTGGCCTTGTCCCAGGCGAAGATGAAGAAGGCCAGGGCCGCGCCCGTGAACACCACGATGACCATGCCCCCGCGCCATTCGAACACGGACTCGTAGGTCCGCAGAATCTCCTCGCGCTGGATGGGCCGGGTGTCGGGGTGCTCGCGCTGAATCTTCTCGGTGACGGTCTGCATCTCCTGGGGGTTGCGCACGTTGACCGCGAGATCGGTGTACTGGCCCTCGGGCAGGCCGAACACCTGGCGGAAGGCTGTCTCCGACATGATGATCAGGTCGGCGGAGACGAGCCGCGTCTCCTCGGGCAGCACCTGCACGGGGGTGAACCCGGCGGAGTCGCCCTTGAAGGTGCGGAAGAGGTAACGGCCCTCCTGGAGGTTGGTCCAGGCCTTGGCCGCGGCCGGGCCGGCCACGATCTCGTTGTCGGCGTGGGCGAAGTCCGGCAGGCCCAGGACCGTGAAGGTCGCGCCCACGGCCCGGTTGAAATAGTAGCCCCACAGGCGCGGCTCCACCTGGCTCACGCCGCGGATCTTGCCGATGGACACGGCGTATGAGGCGGGGATCGTGTCGAAGCGCCCCGCCAGCATCCGCTGGACCACCAATTCCGGAGCCCCGGCCAGCACGGCCTGGCCTTCGGTGCGCAAGGCGCGGGAGAAGAACATGACCGAGGCGATCAGGAACACCACCAGGGCGTACGCCAGGACCAGCGCGCCGTTCTTGGCCTTGCGCCGCACCAGGCTGGCCAGGGTGTAATCAAGAAACGCCCGCTGGCGCTCGAAGGAGCTCATGGCCTGTCCTCCCCCCCGCCGGGCCCGCCGCGAGAGGTGAGGATGCCAGGCGGCGGCAGCAGGGCTCCGCTGGGGAAGTGCTCCAGGCTGCGCGGGTGGTCCTGGAAGGCCGAGAACAGGTCCGCCTGGGAGAGGTGCCGGGTGTAGCGGGCCTCGGTGGAGAGGCAGAGGTCGGTCAGGCCCAGCTCGGCCACCAGTTGCGACTCGAGGGCCAGGCGGGCGTCGCGCCGTCCGGCCTCGGCCAGAGGGTAGCCCGCCAAAAGGCCCGCCAGGATGAAACCCAGGCCGCCCGTCACGGCCAGAAAGGCGTCGGAGGGGCGCATCAGTCCAGAGCCTTGAGCAGGGCCGGGGTGATGTCGCCGTAGCGCAGAACGCGTTTGCCCTTGTGATCCTTGCGGAAAGCCTCGGCGTCGGCCTGGCTGGCCAGGGGCACAAGCTCCTGCCCCATGGGGCCGTACGTGTCGCTGCCCGCCACGTAGAAGGCCGCCTGCGCGGGGATGGGCTTCAGGGAATAGAATTCGCTCACGTACAGGTCCGCAATCTGCTCCTTCTTGAAGCCGGGCAGGTAATGGCCCGGGTCGGCCACGAAGCGGAACATGTCCTTGGGGCCGTCGAAGTAGAGGGTCTTGCCGTCCGTGAGCACCGCGTAGGCCAGCCAATCCTTGTACTTGGCCACGAACATGCCGCAGGCCGGGCACTTGTCGGTCTTGCCCGGCGGAGGGAGCTTCGGCTCGGCGGGCTGGGCGAGAGCGGCGGAGGCCAGGAGCAGCAGACCAAGAACCAGAGGCACAAAGCGAATGACTTTCTTCATGAAACATCCTTTGCGGAGCAGGCATGCACAGGGATGGGCTGAATCCGGTGGCTGCCGCATCGTTCAGGCCCTGCGGGCGGAGACGCGGCGCATCCGTTTCAGGGCGGCTGCCGCAGCTCTCCGGGATGCCCGCCCCAACACCTGAAATGTGGTGATCCGGTCGCGGTGCCCTGTGCGCAAGGGAACCGCGATGGTCCAAATACACGTACTTAATAAATAATGTACAGTATGTTCGGAGAATGTAAAGCCCTGGTGGAACAAAAAGGGCGTCATTGACGGTTCCGCCGCTTATGGGCAGCGGCTGCGGGGCTTGATACGGCCGCCCGGGGAGGGCGGCCGTTTTGCATGTAGTGAGGGTGCGGACGTTTCAACCGCGCCCGGGCGGGCCGCTACTTCGAGGCTTGCAGCAGTTGGAGGGCCTTCTGCGGGTTGTGGGCGCCCAGGGACCCGTCCATCAGAACCAGATTCGCCTTCTCCACGGCTGTGGACGCCGCCTTGCCACCCGCAGGAGAGGACTGGAGCTTCTGGACCTGCTTGAGCACTGCCTGCCGTGACTCCATCAGCGCCGCCCCCTTCGCGGCCCGGTCCGCGTCCTTGTGGCACTTGTCGCAGCTGGAGCGCATCTTGAACACGTCGGCCTCTTCAGGAGTCACAACCCGCATGGTGTGGGCCGAGACGTCCCACGGGTCCTTCGGGGTCTTTTGCGTGGCCCCGGCCCGGTTGCCCATCTTGGACATGTGGCAGTCCACGCAGACGACCCCTTTGGACGCATGGACGCTGCCCTCATACAGGGCTTTCTGGGCGGCGTGGCAGCCCACGCACTGCTGTTCCCTGGGGAGCTTGAGGCTTGAGCTCAGGTGCTTGGTGGCGTGGTCCAGGTGGCACGCGGAGCAGGTCACCCCGGCGGCCATGTGCCCGGAGCGCATGGTGTCGTGGTATTGCTGGCGGTTCTTCCTGGAGTCCTCGTTGCCCCAGAAGTTGGCGGGCCTGGTGGAGTAGCTCCAGAACTCGACCTTGTCCTGGAGGTCGGTTTGGCCGCTCCTGAAGCCCAGGGGGAAGGCGAAGTCCTTGTCCTGCTTGCTGTTCACGCGGATGTGGCACTGGCCGCAGAGCTGCTCCTGTTGCCAGGTGCCCAGCTTGCGGGGGTTGAGGATGCCGCCCTGGCCCTGTGCGGCCACGTGCTTGGAGCCGGGGCCGTGGCACTGCTCGCAGCCGATGCCGCCTTCCAAGCGGGAGAAGGCGTATTTGCCCTGCTCGTCCTTCTTGGCGTTGAAGGCGGTGGTGTGGCACCCGTTGCACTGGTAGTCCACGGTCTGCTTGGCGGGCATCTCCTCCGGCTTCCTGGGCCTGCCGTCGGGGGTGCCGTCGGCGGCCCACCAGAAGGGCGCGAAGGCGTTCTTGCGCCACTGCTTGTCGGTCTCCACCCAGCGCACCGGGCTGGGGTACACCTTGTCACCGACCTTGAGGTAGTACTGCTGCTCCCACAGTGAGCCGAGCACCTCGACGACCTCGTAGCTCTGGGCGTTGGCCGGGGAATCGGCGTCCAGCAGCGTGACGTAGCACTTGCCGTCCCTGGTTTCGGCCTTCACCTTGGGTGCGATCTTGACCTTGTTCTTGTCGGCGTCCTCGACCTCGACCCCCTCGAAGACCAGCTCAGGCCCCGAGAAATTCCCTTTAACGATGCCCGCGTCGTAAGGCCGCAGCATGTTGGCGTGGCCCGAGGCGGACCACTCCTTGAACTCCTTGGCGTGGCAGGCCTTGCAGGCCTGGGAGCCTGCGAACGAGGCCCCCTCGACGGCCGCGGTGGACACCGACGGCCTGACCATGCCGGCCGGGGCCGTCACCCTGGGGGGCGTCTGGCCTGCCTTCTCCTTGGCCTGGAGTGCGTCACCCCCGCAAACTCCCAGCACCGCCAGGATCGCCAGCACCGCCGCCACGGCGAACATCCGGTTTCCGCGCATAGCCACTCTCCTTATGGTTAACGGATCATTTGCCACATGAGTCCCGCCGCGCCGCTCAGACCGACGAGCACGTGCATGGAGACCTTCCAGCGCACGAGCGCGGCCAGGGCCGCCACGGCCACCGCCATGGCGAAAACGTCGGCTTCGCCCGAGGGAAAGAACGTGTGCCAGGCGAAATAGACGCCGATCTTGAGCACCACGCCCACAACCGCGCCCGATATGCCCGTCAGGGCCGCGCCGAGCCTGCGGTCGGCGGTGATGGCCTCGATGTAGGGCGCGCCCGCGAACACGAACATGAAGCTCGGCAGGAACATGGTGAAGGTGGTGAGCAGGCCCCCTGCGATCCCGGCGGCCAGGGGGGCCAGGTCCCCCGGCTGCTTCCAGGCCGCGATGAAGCCCACGAACTGCGTCACCATGATCAGGGGGCCGGGGGTGGTCTCGGCCAGGCCCAGGCCGAGCAGCATCTCCGTCTGCGTCAGCCAGTCCAGCCGCACCGCGTGGTCAACGATGTAGGCCAGGACGGCGTAGGCCCCGCCGAAGGTGACGAAAGGGGCCTTGCTGAAAAAGAGGGCGATCTGGGAAAGCGTGTCCGGCATGCCTCGGCAGGCCAGCACCGGCAGCACCACGGCCGCCCAGATGGCCGCGAAGGCGCCCACGGTCTTCACGACGTGCGTCAGCGGGGGCAGCGGCGCGGCGTCGCCGGGCTCTTCCGGCAGGCATTCCTTGGCGCCGGGGCGGGTTTGGCAGAAGATGTCCGGGCGGACCCGCGCCAGGGCCATGCCTCCGAGACCGGCCATCAGCACGATCATGGGGAAGGACACGCCGAAGAACTGCCCCAGGATGAAGGAGCCGCCCGCGAAAGCGTAAAGTGCCGGGTGCCGGAGGGACTTCTTTGAAAGCCGGAACAGCGCCTCCACCACGATGGCCACCACGGCGGCCGCAATCCCGTGGAAGACGCCCGCCACGGCGGGCACGTGCCCTTTCGCGGCGGCAAGCCAGGAGAGGAACAGCATCAACGCCACGGACGGCAGCAGAAAGCACAGCCCGGCGATGGCCCCGCCCAGGCGTCCGTTGAGCCGCCAGCCGATGTACACGGCCAATTGGTGCGCCTCCGGACCCGGCAGGAGCATGCAGAAGTTGAGCGCCCGCAGGAAGGCCTGCCCGCTGATCCAGCCCCGCGTATCCACCAGGTTCTTGTGCATCATGGCGATCTGCCCGGCAGGGCCGCCGAAGTTGATGAACCCGAGCTGGAACCAGTAGAGGAAGGCCACCTTCAAGGGGACACGGGGGGTGGCTGTCTCTTCGCTCATCAAGTTGCCTTCTGCTCCGAGGGGCCGGCCGTCTCCGCCGGGGCGGCGCCTTCCTGCGGCACGGCGGCGAGATAGCGCTTCTCCATCCCTTCGCCCGATCGCGTCAGTTCGGCGAACTCGGCCACCGAATCCGCCTTGGACCACAGGCCAACCAGGCCCACGGGCGGCTGGTCGAAGTGGTGGACGATGTAGGGCTTGCCGTCCACGAACCCCGTGACGGCCCCGCCCCGCACCTCAACCGCCAACTCGCGCCAGCGGCCGGTTTCCACGGGCAGGCGGGCGCTGGCCAGTTCGGTCCTGCGGCCGTCCTTGAAGGCGAAGAGCATCAGGTTGTCCTCCAGGGCGTTGACGCGCAGCACCAGGTAGGTTCCCGCGCTGCGCACGGCGAAGGCCAGCCCGGCGGCCTGGTCTATGACGCCCGCCACGGGCCGCACCATCAGCGCGGCCCGGCCGTCGCCCATCTCCGAACCCTTGGCCACGGCCAGCGGGAAGTGGAAGTAGGCCTCCACGGTGTCCAGGAAGCGCTGGTAGCGCCCGCCGGAGAGCCTGCCCATGAGCGAAGCCAGGCCCTTGGAGAGCCCCGTGGCCCACTCGGAGCCGTCCTGCCTGGCGACGCAGCGCCCCGCGCCATCCGGGAGGCACTCCCAGTCGCCCAGCGCCAAGTGGAATTCCGGCAGGGGGTTCTCCCTGCGCTTGGCCAGCAGGTCGTAATCGCCGCGCAGGAAGGCCTCGGCCATGGATTCGACCTCGGCCTGCCCGGTGATGGCCATGTCCAGGAGCCTGCTGCAGGCCAGCAGGCGGCCCAGCTGGTCCAGCGCGTCCTCCGTTTGCTGTTGGGGCGCGCCCTTGAGGGAGCCGTCCAGCACGTCGCCGCTGGCATCCACCGTGAAGCCCAGCCTGGCCAGCACCCTGGAAAGGAAGGCCACGCGCAGGCATTTGCCCGTGAAGCCCCCCGCCCCGCCCGCGAAGCGCAGGGTCACGTGGTTCTGGCTCGGCTGGCCGCCGCAGAAGGCGTCCACGTTGGCGAAGTGGTAGCCGAAGCGGGCCGAGAGGTTCAGGTAGTCCCTGCCGAGCATGGCGTAGGAGTCCCCCCCGGGGGCGCCGCCGCCCACCTCGGCGGTGGCCGAGGAGGCCATGAGGGTCATGAAGCTCTTGGCGTCGAAGGCGATGGTGCCGGACCAGGTGATGCCGGGGTGCGTGAACCCGCGCCACACGGCCAGCATGGGCACGCTGCGCAGGTCGTCCGGGGTGATGTCGTCGCAGGTGGTCAGGTTCTCGCGCAGGCCGCCGCCCAGGTCCACGCAGTAGAGGATGAGCGGAATCTGCGCCTTGAGCCGGGCCACGGGCAGGTCGTCATCCCCGGCGGAGTCGCAGAGCCCGAACATCTCCCGCATGCCCATCTCGTGGGCGTAGCGCACCACGTCGTGCAGGGTCCGGCAGTTCTCGGGCTTGAAGTCAGCGGAATCGGGGTCGGTGAGGGTCAGGGGCGCGAGCAGATCCAGCGCGGCCCGCAGGCGGCGGTGCATGGGGCTGTCCACCAGGCGCGAGCGCGGCCGGGAGGAGGGCGGCAGCTCGGCCCGGCCCTCCAGCACGCGCCCGCCCGTGGCGTCCAGAGTGACGACCTGGCCGGGGCTGAAGGCCTCGGGGCAGCCGGGCAGGCCGAACAGGGCCGGTATGCCCATCTCCCGCGCCACGGAGGCCAGATGGCTGGCCGCACCGCCCATGGCGGTGACCACGCCGCCCGCCCGGTCCAGCAGGGCGGCCAGCTCGGGGGCGGCGTTGCGGGCCGCGAGGATGGCCCCCTCCGGGATGGATTCGGGCACCGCGCCCTCGACGCGCACGACCTCGCCGCTGGCGGCCCCGGAGCTGGCCGCGGTTCCACCCTGCAGGATCACCTTGAGCCCCGCCGCCCAGTCCGCGCCGGCCTGGTCTTGGATCTGGGCCGGGGTCTCGTCCTGTTCCTGCGCGCCCAGCGGCCTGGACTGCACCACCACCAGCGAGCCGTCCTGATCCAGGCACCACTCCACGTCCTGGGGGGAGCCGAAAAACGCCTCCAGCGCAAGGCCCATGCGCGCAAGCTCCAGGGCCTGGGCGTCGGTGAGCAGGGCGGCTTCCGGGCGCGAGAGCACCTTCAGCGGCTCGCGCGAGAGGGCGTAGGCCGACGGCCTGGCCTCGCCAGAGACCAGCTTCTCCCCCAGGCCCTCCACCGCGTCCAGGCGCATGACGCCGCCAGACGGGGAGGCCGGGGAGGCCGGGAAAGACGGATCGACCGTGTACAGCACGCCGCTCACCTTGCTGTGGACCATGGCCAGCACCAGCACGGCCATGGGCGCGTCCGCGTCCTCGAGGCCGTGGCGCAGCCGGTAGAGGATGGCGTGGGGGGAATACTTGCTGGCGAAGACCATGCGGCACGCGGCCTCCAGGTCTTGCGGGGCCACGTTCAGCACGGACTCGTACTGACCGGCGAAGCTGGCCGCGCCGTCCTCGCCCACGGCGCTGGAGCGCACGGCCAGCGTGAGCCCCGGGCCTCGCGCGGCTGTCAGGGCCTTCAGGGCGGCCGCGAGTTCGCTGCTGATCTCCGGCGGGAAGGGGGCATCCCGCACGGCCTGGCGCAGCCTGAGCGAGCGGGCCTCCAGGTCCGGCAGGTCCAGGGGGGAGACGGGCTCCAGCTCTTTCGCCGCCAGCTCCTCCAGCCCGGAGGCGCGCAGGAACAGCCGGAATGCGGCGGTGGTCAGTACGAAACCGTCCGGGGTCGGCAGGGCTGCGACGCTGCGCACCAGGGCCAGCTTGGAGCCCTTGCCACCGAGCAGGGCGTCCTGCGCTGCGGTGTCGCCCGTCCCGCCCGCCGCCGAAAGCGGGACAACCAAGGGGGCTGCGGCGGGGCCTTCCTGTGCGTCCGTGCTCGGCTCCAGGGCGGCCAGGGCTCCGGCCAGCACCGCGTCCAGCGCGGGATAGAGCCCCTCATGGCGGCGCTGCGAGAGGTCGTTGAGGGAATCGGCCATGCACCGGGTGGACTCCACGATGGCGCGGCAGGCGCCCCGCACCGCGCCGGTGGTGAAGGGCTCGCCCCCGTAGAAGGTCTGCTCCAGGGCCGCGAGCCCGTCGAGCACCGCGTTGTTTTCCGCGAGCATGTCGCGGAAATGGCGGTACTTGCGGGCGGCCCTGTCCTCCGGGTCGGCCAGGAGCAGGCAGGCGTTCTTTTTCCTGAGAAATCCGAACAGACTCATTGAAGGCCTCCACGGTGCTGGCCGGGGCCGGATTGCGGCCCCGTGGGATCGAGCTGATGAGGAAATGGTCTCCTCCGGCCACTCCTTGAGACATCCGGCCAAGCTTGATGCGGCCTCCCCGGTTCGGTCCGGGCAGGCGCTCAGCCCCGGGTTCAGGCCGGGGAGGAGATGTTCTCCGCGGCCGCGATGAGCCCCTGAATCTCCCGGTGATAGCCGAAGTAGCGGGCCATGGTGACGGCGTTCTTCCCGTATTTGGGGTAGGCCGCCAGGATTTCCTCGAAGCGGTCCTCCGCGTCGCGCGGGCCGCTCAGGGGCACCTTCCCCTCCGTGATGATGTCCACCAGCCTGTCCGCATAGATGATGACGCGCTCCTCCAGGCGGTGCAGCGCGTAATCCTTGACGGGCAGCCCGAACTCCAGGGCTTCGGCCTCGCTGAGTCCTCCCCGAATGTGTTTTTCCATCACCGCGCAGACTTCGGGCGGCAGGCCGAGCTTCGCGCCCAGCTCCGCGCCGAGTTTTCCGTGCTCGATGGCGTGGGTCACCGTCTTGCCCAGGTCGTGGAAGAGGGCGCCGCGCGCCACCAGGCGCATGTCCAGGGCCGCGCCGGTCCTCTCCGCTATGTCCAGGGCCAGTTCGGCCACGGTCAGGGAGTGGTCCAGGTCTTCCTCGTTCATGCCTTGGGCGCGCAGCAGTTCGACGTCCTCTGGGGTGATTTCGGGATGCATGACCATATACCTCCGGCTCTTGCGGGAGAGGGTTGTACACATGGGGTTGGCCGGAACCTGTCGGCGGGGCGCCAGCTTGAGTATGTTGTAGCGCATGTGCTCCGCCAAGGTCCAGAGGAAGAGGTGGGAGGGGATGATGTCACTGCCAGGAGGGCGGCCAGGGGAGCGCATGCTCCAGCCAGGGAAATCGGGGCCGCTTGACCTTTCGTCCGCAGGGGGATGGCAAGAAGCGGGGCGGGCCGTTTCGTTGCGGGCGGCAGGACGGCGAGGGATGCGTCAGGGCCTTTGGACGCGAACGGGCCGCCCTCCTCGCGACAGACCCCCCAAAACGTCAACGCCCCGCCTCCCCCGGTGGGGGGGGCGGGGCGCTGCGCAATGTGCCGCCGCGGCCGTCGCCGCGAGCGCCTATTTCTTGATGGAGGTCACGATGGCCTTGTCCAGCCCCGGGTAGGACTCCAGGATGGCCTTCCTGGTGGCGAACAGCTCGCTCTGCCTTTGTTCGAACTCCGCCTTGGAGTAGAGCTTCTCCGGCTGCAGCAGGATGGACTCCACCCCGCGCACGGCCCTGGGCACCTTGAGCCCGGTGGCCTCGCAGATCTCCCAGTCCTCCAGGTCGCCGCGCAGGATGGATTCCAGGATGTTCACCGTGTCGTGCAGGGTGATCTTGTGGTAGTGCTCGCCCTCGCCCACGCCGCCGGTGTTCAGCAGGTAGCAGTCGATGTGTGGGTTCCACTTGAGGATCTCGTGAAACAGGTGGGCGTGCTCCACGCGGTCCCCGGCCAGGAAGGGGTCGTAGAAGAAGACGTTCTTGATCTTGCCCGCCTGGGTGGGATCCCCCGCGGAGGACTCCATGGACTGGCCCAGCACCATGAAGGCTGTGGCCTGCCAGGGCGAGAGCTTGGCCACCGCCGGGATGGTGGGCCCGCGCGTGATGATGAACAGGTTGTCCACCTCGTTCACCGCGATGAAGCGGGCGGCGTGCATGAAGTCGCGCCGCTCGATGACGGCGCGGCCGTTGGAGGTGCGCTCGATGTTGAAGAAGTCGAGCCCCTTGTCGGCGGTGACGTGCACGTTCTCCAGGTAGGCGTCGGGCTTGAGCGCACCGTAGAAGGTCTCGATCTGCTCGCTCGGGGTCAGGCCGTCGGTCTTGGCGTAGATGCCGCCCTGCTCGAAACCGTGGAACGAGCCGTCTCGCTTGAGGATGCCGCCGTCGTCCTGCACCAGCCAGGATTCCTCGCCGATGTTGCGGGCCAGCACCCGGCAGGTCAGCGAGGTCTTGCCGTTGGCGGAGAGCGCCACGAACAGCGAGGTCTTGGTCTGCATGTCGCCGTTGCTCATCTGCAGGGTGTCGCGGCGGCAGCCCGAGTGCAGGAAGATGCCCTCGCGCCCGAGCTTGGCGCGCCAGTCCTCCCCGGCGAAGACGCCCTTCTTCCACTCGCCCAGGTAGCTGGAGTTGCGCACGAACTTGATCATCCGGCCCGATTCGCCAAGCGCCAGGCGGATGGTGATGTCCTTCTCGGGCAGCACCTTGGAGGAGTTGCCCGCCCAGGCTTCGTCGTGGAAGAAGATCACCTGGTAGGTGGGGTCCGTGACGTCGTTGACGCGCGGCCCGAAGAGCTTGAGCCCGCCGTAGGCGATGTGGGCGAAGCGGCGTGGCACGATGAGGCGCGCGGTGACCGGGGTGGCCTCGTCGCGGATGAGCACGTCCAGGCAGATCAGCGGCTGGTCTTGCAGGTTGGTCACGGCCTGCTGGAGCAGGTCCAGCTCGGCCTGGCCGAACTCGTCGTCGATGTTGTTCCGGGTGAAGGGCTTGGCCCGGGAGGTGGGCTCCGTGATGGCGACAAGGTTGCCGTAGACCGTCTCGAAAACATCGGGTTCCTGAAGGCTTATGCGCCGCAGGCGGTCAGGTCCGGGGTTGTGGACGATGCGTTCATCGTCGGCCGCCTGGGTATAGATCGTTCTGGCTGCCTGCTCGAACTGATCGAAAATATGCATGCGTGCCTCACTGGGTTGGTTGGGGCGATTCGTCCTTGTACATCATTTCACGAGCCCCTGCCAAGCATTGTGGCGGGTTGCAATTGGCACCGCCCTGACTTAGTGCGGGATATCAGGTTGTTGGCGAAACGCGCCATGGAGGTCTGGTATGATCGTGGTCACCGGGGGAGCCGGGTTCATCGGAAGCGCGGTGGTCTGGAAGCTCAACGCGCTGGGGCAGGGCGACGTCCTGGTGGTGGACGCGCTGGGCACGGGCGAGAAGTGGCGCAACCTCCCGGGCCTGCGCTACAGCGAATACCGCCACAAGGACGACTTCCGGCGCTCCCTGGCCCAGGGCGGCAATCCGTCTCGGGTGGAGGCCGTGGTGCACATGGGGGCCTGCAGCGCCACCACGGAGCGCGACGCGGACTACCTCCACGACAACAACACCCGCTACAGCCTGGAGCTGTGCCGCTGGTGCCTGGAGAACGGGGTGCGCTTCATCAACGCTTCCAGCGCCGCCACCTACGGCGACGGCGCCCAGGGCTTCCAGGACGGCTCCGAGGGGCTGGAGCGCCTGCGCCCCATGAACATGTACGGTTACTCCAAGCACCTGTTCGACCTGGCCGCCAGGCGCGAGGGCTGGCTGGACAGGGTGGCCAGCCTGAAGTTCTTCAACGTCTACGGCCCCAACGAATACCACAAGGGCGACATGCGCAGCGTGGCCTGCAAGGCCTTCGAGCAGATCAGCGCGGGCGGGCCGGTGCGGTTGTTCCGCTCCCACCGCGACGGCTGGGAGGACGGCGGCCAGCTGCGGGATTTCGTCTACGTCAAGGATTGCGCCGAGGTGGTCTGCTGGCTTTTGGAGCACCCCGAGGTGGGCGGCGTCTTCAACGTGGGCACGGGCAAGGCCCGCAGCTTCCGGGACCTGGCCCTGGCCGTGTACGCCGCCATGGGCGAGAAGCCCCGCATCGAATACGTGGACATGCCCGAGGCCATCCGCGACACCTACCAGTACTTCACCGAGGCGCCCATGGACCGCCTGCGCGAGGCAGGGTACCACGCGCCGTTCACCTCCCTGGAGGACGGCGTGGGGGATTATGTGCGGGGGTATCTTGAAGCGCAGACGCCCTGGCTGTGAGGGGCGGTTCTAGAACAGACGCTCGAACCCGATGTCCAACCGCGCGGCGGCGTCCATGATCGCCTCCCTGAAGGTGGAGGCCACGATTCCCAGTTTGTGCGCGGTTCCGGCCAGGTCCTCGGGGCTTTGTACCGTGATCCCGTCGATAATCTCGCCGTGCCTGCCGCTGTCCGCCAGGACGACCCTGCATTTTTTCGTGAGGTGCGGCAGCAGGTTGCGGTGATAGCGCTCGAATCTCCCGCCCGTTCCCCAGATGAGCACCGAGTCCTGCGGCCCCAGCGCGGCGTAGCACGCCAGGGATTCCGCCAGCTCCTC
Source organism: Fundidesulfovibrio soli (assembly GCF_022808695.1). NCBI lineage: Bacteria > Pseudomonadati > Thermodesulfobacteriota > Desulfovibrionia > Desulfovibrionales > Desulfovibrionaceae > Fundidesulfovibrio > Fundidesulfovibrio soli. Next base: position 751,222 of record NZ_JAKZKW010000001.1, on the reverse strand, counting down.
CCAGACCTCCAGAAGCTCGGCGCAGTCCAGCACGATCCTGCCCAGAACCTCGTTGCAGCCCGTGGCCGGGATGCGGGCAAGATATCCCTCCAGAAGTTCGCTGAACTCCGGCAGGAAGTGCCCCCGCATCCCTTGCGCCCCGCTGTTGGCCCGCACGGCGTTCTCCAGCCGCAGGCCCTTGGCCACGGCCACCACGTTTTGCCGCATCTCCGCGCTGAAGTGGGCCTCCATGAAGCGCGTGACCACGTGATTGCCGGTCTGGTGGATGTCCACGTGCATCAGGTCGCGCTCGAAGGGTTCGAAGGGGCGCAGCTCGTCCAACACGATCTCGTAGGACGGGAAATAGCGCAGGGGCTCGCCCGGGTTCTCCTCGATGGCGGCCTGCACGGCCACGCGCAGGATGGACTTGCACAGGGAGTTCTCCACGAAGCGGCACTCCGGTATCTGCGCGGCCGGGACCTTGCCCACCTCGCGGGCGTTGAAGCCGTAGCGCTGGGGCGAGACGGTGAAGAGCACCTCCGGCAAGCCGCCCCCACGAATCCGGCGGATGCTCGCCAGGATGGAGCCGACGTGGAGGAGCTCGTCCTGAACGGTGTTCCTGTGGTGCGCGTACTCCGAGGCCGGGATGCCGTTGGACCTGTTGATGCACAGCCCGTTGGACTTCAGCCTGATGACGTGGGGCGTGCCCGCTGTGACCACCACGTGCGTGCAGCGGCGCAGGGCCTCGCGCAGGGCCTCAACCTCGCGCTCCAGCAGCGCGGCGGTCTCCTCGCGGGTGGTGTGCAGCCTGTGGTCGAAGTGGAACAGGTAGGGGTTGTGCCCGCCGAGGCTGTCCGCATACTCGTGGATGCGCTCGGCGTAGGCCGGGTCGGTTCCGTCGGCGGCACGGAGCACATGGGCCAATGACTCGAAGCTGTAGCCGAAGGTGGTGGGCAGGTTGCGGAAGCTCTCGATGCCCACCTGGCGCAGCGAGTCGTGCATGTGCGAGGCGAAGCAGGAGCCGAAGCACACGAAGCGGGCGTCGTTGCCCGTGACCAGCGGCGTGTGCGGAAGATCCAGCACGCGCCTGGCCGGGTACTGGAGCCAGAAGAGCGTCCTGATGCGCGAAAGCTCGTCCGCGAGGTTCATTTCCATCGCATGCCTCGGGATGTTGACGGCAGGCGCTACTTGCGCCGTTTGAACAGCTTCTCCAGCGCGGCCTTGTCCCAGGTGACCACCACGGGCCTGCCGTGGGGGCAGTAGTCGCGGTCAGGCGCGGCCGCCCACTCCCGCACCAGGGCCAGGGCCTCGTCCGGGGCCAGCGCGTCCCCGGCCTTGATGGATGCCTTGCAGCAGATCATGGCCCAGAGGTCCTCCATCTTGCGGGCCTGCCCGGCAACCAGCTCCTTCAGGAAATCCTTGGCCTGCCCGGTGCTCAGAAGCGGCGGGATGCCCCGCACGGCCACCACGCCCGGCCGCCCGCCCTCCAACTGGAAGCCCAGGGCGGTCAGCTCGCTCCAGAGGGCGGTGATCTTGCGCTCCTCGGCCGGGTGCAGGGACAGCTCGAAGGGGATGGCCAGGGCCTGGCTCTGGCCCTTGCTCTGGCTCTCGCGCATCCTGGAGTAGAGCACGCGCTCGTGGGCGGCGTGCTGGTCCAGCACGGCTAGGCCCTCCCCGGGCATGCGCAGGATCAGGTAGGTGCCCGCTATCTGCCCCAGATATTCCAGCCCGGCGGCCTTGCCCCCGGCGCGGGCGGCCGGTCGCGGCTCCCGCCGGTCGGGGCGGGCGAAGGACGGGCCGTCCGTATCGGCGGCGTAGCGCGCCTCCCGGTCCCGCAGGGATTGGGCGCCGGAAGGCCGGAAGCGCACCTCCCCCCCCTCGCCAGGCTCGCGGCTCGCGGACATGGCATGGCCGGGCGCGGCGTCGTCCCGCCAGGATTCATCGGTGCGCCGCCCCTCCGTCCGGCCGGGTCGCGGCCAGGCCTCCCCTCCGTCGCTCTCCTCGCGGGCCACCTCGCTCAGGTATTGGCGGTAGGTGGCGTACTTGGGGCCGGACGGGGCCTGGGGGGCGAAGTCCTCCCGAGGGGGGGCGGCAGCCGCGCCGAGATCCAGCTCCTCCGGCCCGGCGTCCGCCAGGGAGGGGCCTTGGTGGTCCAGCACGCGGGTCATGGGGGCGGAGGGCGCGCCCAGGTCCAGGGCGCGGGCCACGGCCTGGCGCACCAGGGAGAAGGCCAGCTTCTCGTCCCGGAAGCGCACCTCGGTCTTGGCCGGGTGCACGTTGACGTCCACCTCGCCGGGCGGGGTCTCGATGAAGAGCACAGCCACCGGATACTCCCGGGAGAGCATCCGGCCCTTGTAGGCGTCGCGCACGGCGCGCAGCAGCACGCGGTCCTGCACGGGGCGGTTGTTCACATAGAAGAGCAGCCTGTCCGGCCTCGCCTGCCCGGCATGGGGCAGCCCGGCGAAACCGGCCACGCGGCTGCCGTGCAGCTCGCCTTCAACCGGAGTCAGGGCCTGGGTCACGGCTGGGGGCCAGACGGCCTGCAGGCGCGAGAGCAGGTTCTGCCCGGCAACGAAGCGCAGCACCGTGCGCTCGCCGACAGTGAGCTTGAAGGCCACGTCCAGCCGGACCAGGGCCACGCGCTCCAGCACCTCCTGGCAGCGTTTGAGCTCCGTGGCCTGGGACTTGAGGAATTTGAGCCGCGCGGGCACGTTGGCGAACAGGTCGCGCACCTCCACGCGGGTGCCCCGGGTCATGGCGGTGGGGCCTTCCTCGCGGAAGTCGCCGTAGTGCACGTCCATGAAGCCCGCGTCAGGGGAGTCCTCGCTTTTGGAGGCCAGGCGCAGCCGGGAGACCGAGGCGATGGATGGCAGGGCCTCGCCCCGGAAGCCGAAGGTGGCGATGGATTCCAGATCCTCCACCTGGACGAGCTTGCTGGTGGCGTGGCGGGTGAGCGCCAGGCGCAGCTCGCCCTGGTCCATGCCGCGCCCGTTGTCCTGGATCAGGATCAGGCCCACGCCTCCGCCCTCCAGGGTGACCTGCACGCGATCCGCCCCGGCGTCGAGGCTGTTTTCCACCAGCTCCTTGACGACGCTCGAAGGCCGCTCTACCACCTCACCGGCGGCGATCTGATTCTGGAGCTTGGGAGGCAATACCCGGATGGTGCTGTAGCTGCTCATACGCCCGCCTCCTATCCGATAGCGCACCGTCCGGCAACGGAGTAGCCATGAGCATCCTGTACAACAAGGTGACTGCGGTCATTGAGCTGGCCAATATCGTCCACAATTTCAAGCTGCTGAACGGCCGCTGCGGCGCGGCCGTGCCGGTGGTCAAGGCCGACGCCTACGGCCACGGCCTCATCGAGGTCTGCCGCGCCCTGGCCGAGGCCGGGGCCGAGACCTTCGCCGTGGGCACGGTGGAGGAGGGCGTGGCCCTGCGCGCCAGCGGCGTGGCCCGGCGCATCATCTCGCTGCTTGGCCCCCTGGACCAGGCGGACTACGACGCCCTCTGGAACGACTCCATCGTCGGCTTCTTCCATTGCCATGAGCAGCTCGACGCCCTGCAGGAGGCCCAGGCCCGCCACACCAGCGTGCTGCCCGTCGCGCTCAAGTTCGACACGGGCATGCGCCGCCTGGGCTTCACCCTGGAGGACGTGCCCGCCCTGGCCCGCCGCCTGAGGAACATGGACAACGTGAAGCTGGAGATGGTCAGCACGCACCTGGCCACGGCGGACGAGCCCCAGTCGGCGGACTACGTGCGCGAGCAGGCCGAGCAGTTCCACGCCATCCGCGGCGCCCTGCTGGAGCACGGCCTGGAGCATACGGCCAACATGGCCAACTCCGCGGCCATGCTCACCCGGCCCGACCTGTACATGGACAACCAGCGCGCGGGCATCGCGCTCTACGGCTGCAATCCCCTGCACGGCACGCCCCTGGCCGAGGTGGGGCGGGGCCTCAAGCCCGCCATGAGCGTGAAGACGCGCATTCTCTCCGTGCATCCGCTGCGCGAGGGCCAGAGCATCAGCTACGGCTGCACCTACACCGCCGAGAAGAACATGACCGTGGCCATCGTGGCGGCAGGGTACGCCGACGCCTACAGCCGGGGCCTCACCGGCAAGGCGCAGATGTGCCTCAAGGGCCAGCGGGTCCCGGTGCTGGGGCGCGTGTGCATGCAGATGTGCGCCGTGGACGTGACCGGCGTGAAGGGCGCGGCCCACGGCGACGAGATCTGGCTGCTGGGCGGCGATGGAGAAGGCCGCATCACCCCGGAGGACCTGGCTGGCTGGTGGGGCACCATCACCTACGAGGTGTTCTGCATGCTGGGGCTGAACAAGCGGGAGTTCGTGTAGCCCGCCCGGAAGGCTCAGCCGGAAGAATCGTCAGAAAGTCAGGCCCGATGCATGGTGAGCCATGCATCGGACCTGTTTTCTTGCGCGGAGCCAGCCGGATGGGCGTGATGTGTTCTGCGGGCGGCCCGGCGGGCTTGCTGTCCTCTTGCTTCTGCCCGGCTGCAATGCTCCGGGCGGGAGCCTAGCCTGCGGCGCGGGCGCGCTTCTTCTCCAGGGTGACGCAGCGGATGCCTTCGCCAGCGAACCCTGGGCCGTAGCAGGCGTTGTCCGACACGCATTCGGCCGGACGCCGGTCGCCCTCGCGCCAGCGCTTCACCAGCCACGGCTCGCAGATGAGCGGGCGGCACAGGGAGATGAAGTCCGCCAGTCCGCCGTGCAGCAGCTCCTGCGCCACCTCGAACGAGCGCACGCCCCCCACCAGGATCAGCGGGATGGTCAGCGCGTCCTTGCAGAGCTTCGCGGCCCGCCGATAATAGACTTCCGCTTCAGGCCCCTTGATGCGGCCCTTGCGCGCGGGCATGAAGGCCTCGCCCGCGGGCCTGCACCCGCCGGACAGCTCCACCGCGTCCACCGAGGCGGCCTCCAGCATCCTGGCCACGGCAGCGGCGTCCTCGGGCGTGGGGCCGCCCTCCACGAAATCTTCCGAGTTGATCTTGGCCAGCACCGGGAAGTCCGGCCCCACGGCCTCGCGCACGGCGGCCACCACCTCCAGCAGGAAGCGGGCGCGGTTCTCAAGCGTGCCGCCGTATTCGTCGGTGCGCTTGTTCCAGGCCGGGGAGAGGAACTGGCAGAGCAGGTAGCCGTGGGCGGCGTGGACCTGCACGGCGTCGAACCCGGCGGCCTTGGCCCTGGCCGCGGCTTTGGCGAAGGCCGCAACCAGGGCGGCGATGCCCGCGTGGTCCAGCTCGCGGCAGGTGGAGCCGTCCGGCATGGGAATGGGGCTGGGGCCGACGGCGGGCAGGCCGGTGAGCTGCGTGTTGGCCTGGGAGCCGGCGTGGGCCAGTTGCAGGGCGATGATCCCCCCGGCCTCGTGCACGGCGCCGGCCAGCAGGGCCAGGCCCTGGTTCATGGAATCGTCGTGGATGCCCATCTGCTTGAGACCGGCCTTGCCCTCCGGGCTGACGTAGCTGTGGCCGCTGATGATGAGCCCCACTTCGCCGCGCGCCAGGTCGGCCACGTACTGGGCCAGGCGCGGGGTCACGGAGCCGTCGTCAGCTGCCATGCCCTCCCAGGTGGCGGAGCGCACGAAGCGGTTGGGGACGGCGAGGGAGCCTATTGTCATGCCGGTGAACAGGTCGGACATGGGGAACCTCCGGGATGTGCGGGGTAAGGATACGGGGCGTCCTGTAACACGAAGGAGGGGAGGGCGTACAGTCGCGGACGGGCCAGCCGATGCCGGAAACGGGACACGGCCCCCCGCGCCACGAAAAAGGGCGGAGGCCCGCGCCCCCGCCCTTAAAGCAACACTTCGCAATTTCTCGTGGCTATTTCTTCTTCCCGGCCCGCTTGCTGCGCAGCCAGTCGTACCAGGCGTCCAGCCCTTCCCGCGTGCGGCAGGAGGTGGGGAAGATCTCGATGTCCTTGTTCAGGGCGCGCATGTGCTTCATGGCGCTCTCCATGCTGAAGTCCACGTAGGGCAGCAGGTCGGTCTTGTTCAGCACCGAGGCCGTGCTCAGGTTGAACATGAGCGGGTACTTCTCGGGCTTGTCGTCGCCCTCGGTCACGGAGAGCAGGGTGACCTTGTAGTCCTCGCCCACGTCGAACTCGGCCGGGCAGACCAGGTTGCCCACGTTCTCGATGAACAGGATGTCCAGCCCTTCCATGTCGATCTGCTTGAGCGCCTCCAGGATCATGGAGGCGTTCAGGTGGCAGCCGCCCTCGGTGTTGATCTGCACGGCCTGGGCCCCGGTGGCGGCCACGCGGCGGGCGTCGTTGTCGGTCTGCAGGTCGCCCTCGATGACCGCCATCTTGAATTCGTCGCGCAGGTCGGCGAGGGTGCGCTCCAGCAGGCTGGTCTTGCCCGCGCCGGGGGAGCTCATCAGGTTCAGCGCCAGGATGCCGCGCTGGGCGAAAACTTCCTTGAGCTCCTGCGCCAGGCGCTCGTTGGCCTCCAGGACGTTGCGAACCACGGATACTTTCATGTTTATTCCGCCTCGATGGATTCGATGTAGAGTTCCTTGCCCGCCAGAACGGTATGCCCGAAATCCTCCCCGCAGGAGGGACAGGGGATCAGAAGCCGTCCGCGCTCCTCGGTGGTGAACTCCGTGCCGCAGGAGAAGCATTTGTATTTCGCCGGGATGGCCTCGATCTCGAAGATCGCGTCCTCCATGGGCGTCTTGGCCGTGAGGGCCATGAAACACGTCTCGAGGGCCTCGGGCACGGTGTTGGTCAGCGCGCCGTGCTTGACCTTCACGCGGATCAGCCGTTTGAGGCCGTTCTTCTCCATTTCCTGGGTGACGATGTCCAGGATGGATTGGGCGATGGACATTTCGTGCATGGTGACACCCTTGTGACCTAAATGGGAGCGAAACTCAAGAGCGCAGCCGCCAGAAGCGCGGGAAGCAGGTTGCCCACCCGGATCTGCATGAAGCCCAGCAGGTTCACCCCGATGCCGAAGATGAGCATGCCCCCGGTGGCCGTGATCTGGGTGAGCAGGTCCGGCGTGACTACCCCCCGCAGCGCCCCGGCCCCGAAGACGATGAACCCCTGGTAGAGGAACACCGGCACGGCCGAGAACATCACGCCCACGCCGTAGGTGGAGGCCAGGGGGATGGAGGCGAAGCCGTCCAGCGTGGCCTTGGTCAGCAGGATGGTGGGGTCGCCGCGCAGCCCCTCGTCAAGGGAGCCCAGAATGGCCATGGAGCCCACGCAGTAGATCAGCGTGGCGGAGATGAAACCGTCGGTGAACATGGCGTTGGTGGAGCGGGTGACGCGCTTGAGCGCCCCGCCAAGTGACTCCAGGCGCTCCTCGAGGCGCAGAAGCTCCCCGGCGATTCCGCCCAGCACCAGGCTGAAGACCACCACCAGGGGCCTGTCCATCTTGAGGGCCATCTGCAGCCCGATGATCAGAACGGAGAGGCCCAGGCCCTGGAACACGATGCGCTTCACCGATTCGGGGAAACGCCCGTGCATCATAAGGCCGAGCAGGCTCCCGGCGACGATGGCCAGGGCGTTGGCGATGGTACCCACAGGCATGTTCATGGAGCCCACGGAGCTACCAGTTTGACAGGGTGAGCACAAGGCAATCTTGACACGGCGAGGGCGCGGGCCTAAAGAGGAAAGCCCATTTGCCGGGATGGCGGAATTGGTAGACGCAGCGGACTCAAAATCCGCCGGTCGCAAGGCCTTGGGGGTTCGAGTCCCCCTCCCGGTACCAAGCATTTCAGCGGGTTACAGGTTCGGCGCACGGCGCGCCGAAAAGTGACTCACCTGTTGACTCACCTTTTCTTCAGAGGCCTAGGAAGCTGCAACTTCCTGGGCCTTCTTCATTGGGGTCACATTCGCGCGGGTTTTGGACTTTCCAAACGCCTCGTTCAGAGCCACTTTCGTACCCGTAAGCGAATGCAGGTAACGCGCCGTGGTGTGGCTCGACTTGTGGCGCAGGATCGCCTGGATCGCTGACAACGGTACTCCGGCGTTGTCTAGGATGCTCGCCGACAAATGGCGGATCGCATGGAAACCGAAACGTTTGACCCCAGCAGTTTCACAAAGCCTTTTCATCAGGTGGTCATGGCACTTGTAGTTGGTGCCGGAACGCGGATTGATGAACACGTACTCATGAAAACCAGTTTTCAGGCGCTGAGTGCGCATGGTCACGAGCAGATCGTCGGTCATGGGAATCCAGTCGAATTCCCGTCCGCCCTTGCGCTTGTTCGTCCAGAGCCTAAAGCGTAGGTTCTCGACGTCCACATCCTCCCACTTTAAGGTGTATACCTCCTGCATCCGACCCGCAGAGTGCAGGAACATCAGCAGGATACGTTTTTCATCGTCGCTCGCATGGTTGTAGACGTTCCAGAAGTCTTCTTCGGTGGGGACGTACCGAGGGCTCTTCACTTCCTTGTACCGTTCGACGAGCCAGGGGTTAGGACTGGGCAGTCCCACCGCCCTTATTCCCCAGTTGTACGCACGTACAAGGTGTACACGGTACTTGTTTGCCCGGTGGCCAGACTTTTCCTTGCTGATCTGGTCAAGGAATGTTTCCATGCGGCCGTAGGTTACCTTGCTCACCAGTGTCGTAGCAGGAATGGTCCTGAACAGTCGCCGGAAGATACGGCACTTTTCCTCATATGACTTGCTGGAAAGCCTGGTTTTCACATGATCCAAGTGGCGCTCAGCGAGATACGCCAAAGAGATCGTGTCGGTCTCCTTGAAGTTCTCGGCCCTCGACCGTGCGAGAACCTCCCACTCCTGCGCTTCGCGCTTCGACTCGCACCGCTTCTCGACACGTTTCCCCGTTGACAAGGTGATCTTGCCGTACCAGTATATCTGACCCTTGCGGTCTTTCCTGCGAATAGGCATCTTCGCTTCTCCTTCGCTGCAGGGCCTCCACTACCCATTTTTCAAAGAACAGGATGCGGCGGCCGTCTTTGAAGCCGCCATAGTCGCGATAGCGTTTATACACCGACCCGACGCGCCTGCCAACGAGGTTAGCCACGTCCTGGGCGGTCAACCTGCGACCAAATTCCTGATCCGTGAGGGTCATGGGAGAAAGCCTCCAGAGTGATTGAGGGGATCCCTCAATCACTGCAAGGGCGACAAAACTGTGCGCCTAGCGACATCTTAAGTCGCACAGGAATGATGGAGTCAAGCTAACCATCCAGAATGAAGAGTAACTTTACCAGGGGGGGCAAAAATAAGTCGAGAATGCGAAGGAATTGAAGGCCTTAGATGGCACCTATTCGTGAAGAATCCATTCAGTTACAAGCTGAGGTCTGTATGTGTAAGTTTTGGCTCGATTTAATTTTGAGTCGACTCCTGTAAGAATGTGCGAAAGATGCTCAAACAATCCGGGATGTGACTCTTTTAGACAAGATAGTGCACATTTAATCCTTGCCCTGACGGAGTCATGTATTGACTTTAAAGATTTATCGAGTGGCTGTTTATCTCTGTTGATAAATATTGAGTATGATTCTTTGAGTTTTTTTACTTCATTACGGTATTTTATTTCGTCTATAATATTGTTTTCTTTTTCATGGCACAAGATCTTGAGGCGCGTCTCAATTTCTTCTTTGACATCTTCAGTTGTTGTGCAAGTAGTGGTATTGTAAAATTTATAAGTATTTTTGTGCATACCTTCAGTATGGGCATCGTTTTGTTTCGCAAAATTTATATTAGACTGAGAGTTTAGCAATGATTTCTTTGGAAGAGAATTGTACAGTTCAAGCGGCTTAAAGCTTTTATATGGATTGCTTAACAGTGTGAAAATATATCGCATGCCATCCTGGTCTTTGATTGTAGTGTCCTTTCCATTAAACACACAGTGCCAGAAGTGACCTTTCAATAAAAATTTCCCTTTTTTGATGTCACTTTTCAGGTGATGAGCTCCTTGGTCGAAATCATGCCGGCAATGATCGTTTGAAACTGCTTCGAGATCACCTAGTGGAAAAATCATGTCTGTTTTGCTCTTAGACGCATAGTGCCTGGAAAATAAGTCCCCAACACTCCATTTTCTCATTGGGTCAAGGTCAAAATTTTTAAAAAAAGACTCTGTGTTAAAATCATTTTCTGGGAACAATGGTGTCGGCAGAGGAAGGTGGTGCAAAACAAAAAAATGCTCTAGATATTTTAAATTGATATAAATATGATCAAATGCACAGCATAAAATTCCTCCATGGGCGCTCTTGACGAATTCATGAAATTGCGTGGCGTCACTGATTAGCGTCTTGTTGTCATAAGAATATGGAAGCCCAAGAGAAAGCAGCAAGGTAATAATTTCAATTTCGTAGCTATGAGTAGAAAAGTACGCGCTCTCAAGGCTTTCGATATGGTAATCTTTTTTAAATGTGTTTTCATTCATTGAGACTGTACGCTTAAAATTGCTCGACAATACGATGTAATTGCTTTTATTTGATTTGTACATGTCGTAAGTCAGAGTGCATGACGACTTATCTTCCAGTGGTGATAAAAATACTTTTCTCGTCGCAACATGTTCAGAGCGAAAGTAAATACTTTTATCTAGATTGGTAGCCAGGTAATCAGCAATGGCTGGCCCGTAAGTGCCATCCATGTAAAGTTTGTCACGATGTAGGATTTGCTCCAGTGATGTGGCCTTAAAATTTCCCACCGCTACCCCTCATTTTTTAACATGCTAACTAGTAAGCATGGCATAGCATGGGCGTAGTCAACGTCCAAGAACCTCACTCCGTTCAAGTTGACTGTGACCACTCGCAGCAATCCGATCTCAACCAACTGCGATTAATGACGTGAGGTTGATGCACTCACATACACTTTCCAGAACTGGTTTGACAATTCACCTGCGTATGGAAAGAAGCGATTAATTCGAGGAAGGTATTGGCTGGTGTACTTGATACTCAGGTTCACCGGGGCAAGGCTTGGCGAGGTTGTCGAATGAAGTGAGATGGTTATAACCTGTCAGTCCCCCTCGAAAGAGGAGGTGGTCATGTTGCTCCTGGCTGTGTTAGCTGCGGAGTTGCGAAGCTTCAGGCACCCTAACCACGGAGATCGTCATAACCGCCTCACCCAGACCTTCCCGGCCTAATCAGTGGTGGGGCATCGACATGACCAAGGTCATGATCGAGGACTTCGGTTGGGTGTACGTGCTGATCGTGCTGGGCTGGCACACCAAGAAGGTCGTGAGGCACTACGCGGGGCTACAGGCCCGGGCTTGGCACTGGCTGGACGCCTTAAACAGGCTGTGAACTGACAGTTTCCCGAAGTTGCTCGGGGAGCAGGACTCAACCTGATGTCCGATAATGGCTTTCAGCCTACGTCCGTGAGTTTCATGAAGGCCTGCCGGGTCATGGGCGTCAACCAGGCTTTAGCCAGCTGCTCCAACCCCAAAGGCAACGCCGATACGGAGCGCTTTTTGCGCACGCTCAAGGAAGAACTAGTCTGGATCAACGAGTTCACGAGCCCAGAATACTTTGAACTGTTGGTTTTTTAATACTGATTCAGCATCCTGTATATTTTCAATCACGTTTGATCTAAAGCTGATTATAGCAATTTATTGGCTGATTTCAACCAAGCATTCTAAATTTCTATGACAGTCTGAAAGGAATTATTTTTTGTGCTAATTATTCGGCAATGCTTCATTGTGTACTATTTTGGCTTGTTTCGATGCTACAATTATTGCCAAAATCCGTGTCAAACAAAGAAACCATATTTATTATTTCTTTTTGAAGTATTGTCTCAAGAATATTATTACTCAAATCATTGTCATGGCTTGTTCTGTCTGCGGCAAAGCTCCTTCCATGTACATACGCACTTCTAATCCCGTATTGCTTGTTAAATGTTTTTTTCATTTCATTTCGTTCTTTAGAATTCCTTCCAGCTAAAAATGAATACCTGTCAGAGAGTTTGTCCAGTATTCTATCTTTTGAGTCATCGCCAAGTAGTGACTCAATCGCAATCCATCGCATGACCAATGACACCTCTTGATCTTCTTCGATCTTCGAATTAAATATCCACTTACAGGCAGATTTCAAATTATTCGTTAAGTCGTCGTATTTTGAAAGGCTCAGTAGTTTGATTAATTTTTGGAGTGTTGTGTACCTGTGAGAGTGTCGTTCTTCATTTGGAGTATTTTTGTTCAAGATGTTAAAAACATTGTCCTTTTTAAAGGCTGTAAAGTCAATGTTTAGGTGTGCTAGATAATTATTAAATCTTGTGTCCCCAAATATGTCTGTTGATAGAGACTCGTCAAATAAAGAGCTGCCCTCGGCTTTCCTTTCAGCGCTGACAATGTATCTCTGGTCAAATTCTCTCCCCTCCCATCCATCTTCAATAAGCTTGAGTGATTCCATTAAAATAATAACTTCTTTAAATTTTTGCAAAGCAATTTTGCATGATTGGTTCCAAAAGCCATGACTTTCATTAATGGTCGGCGTGACGTATCCTTTGCATTTTATGACAATAAAGTGTTCAGCGTAATGATTTATTTCTTTGTGGTGATTGCGGCATGACTCGTCGTCTGAAAAATATATGTCATCCGCGATTGGCAGCCGAAAGTAGTTGCTTGCATGAATTGGAAAATAGAATTCATAATCCATGGGGAGTGATTCAATCTCAGTTATGAATTTATTTATGTTTTCATTAAATTCTAATTTTGTGTGATCATAATATGACCTTGAAAAGTCTGGCCACTTGTTTGCGCTGTTTATGTAGTCCTCTTTTATGTTATATTGCCAAAAGCCTGATGATTTATGATTTGTGTGATAGAACAAAAGCCTGCATGAAAAAGGTAGACAAGCAAAATATTTTTCAAATAAGTCTTCCCAGTCTCTGCGACTTATATTTTTGATGGATAAACCATCGAGCGTCGAGTAAAGTTTTTCAATGATTCTTGCGGAGTTTTCTATGTACTCTTCAAATGAGATGTCTTTGTAATTATTTGAAGGATATATTTTGAACAACAGTTCCTCGATGTTTTTCCTGTCTTTGGAAGTCATGGCTTACCTCGTTGACCATAATAAAAGTTGTTTTTTAGGTTGCAATTTATGTAAAATTTTGAGTATTGCGCATTTTGTACATCTTAACTGGCTTTCGATTTAAATAGTCTGGCTTCGGAGCGATTTGTTTGAAATACAAGTCTCCGTTTTGGCTTGAGATAAACTAATTTCACAATGACTCTAGCAAGCTTTCAGTAAGCAGGTCAGCTGCTGCGGCTGCTTCATTTCTCGTACAATTTCATTGGGCAACAACCTGAGACTTTGCTCAAATTGTTCGCGGGATATCTTCGCACCTTTCCAAGGTTTTGAAGATTCGTAACGCTTTCGCGAGATGCCGAGGATGGCCCACGGCTTTTCGGGTTTGAGTCGATCACCGATCTTGGTCATGAGTTAATAAGTCCGCAGATAATTAACACACGGACGAGGCTTGACTATCAAGTCGTTTCTCATTCAAATCAAACTCAATTCCATTTGAAATTAGTAAATTCCTGGCTTTAAATGTAGAATTTTTGAGCAATAATTTCCACCCAGAGGAAGAGAGACGGTTGTTGTTTCATTTATTCCGGCAGCCTTGCTATTGCCGCCAGAATGCTTTTTAACACGTGATGGAATGATTTTTCTTTGCTGACACGAATACCCGCATAATATTGATCGGTCAAGTCGACAACCGTTTTCATACATATAAACAGCTTGCCACTGATTAATTCGCATGTGGCGCGATGATGGCATTTGTTTGTAGAGACATGTCGTGCGTTTCGAGTTTTGAAAAGATGCTTAACAGATCCTGGCGAAGTTTGTCCTTATTTTCCATATTCAATCGCTCCACCAGGAAAAACAAATGAAATAGCTACAAGTTTCCTTCTTATACTCTTTTTGGCAGTTGCCCCCGCTAGACCACTCCAGGCTCGAAACCTAGTCCTCAAAAACGCTCCGGTTTCCGCCTTTTTCAGTCCACATGGAGGAGGCAAGCGGCAATCGTGTCTGAGATCAATAAAGCTCAACAGAACATCCTTGTCCAGGCCTATTCATTCACGGCAGAGCCAATAGCCAAGGTATTTGGTTCGAAGCTTACATACGAGGAGTCAAGGTCCAGGTGATCCTCGACAAGAGCCAGAAGGGCGAACAGTAAACTAGTGCGACCTTCCTGGCCAACTCGGGCATTCCTACCTTCATCGATGCGGTCCATGCCATTGCTCACAGCAAGGTCATGGTCCTGGATGACAAGACGGTGATTACTGGCAGTTATAACTTCACCAAGGCGGCTGAAGATGAAGAACGCCGAGAATCTTCTCAATATCCGCTCGCCTGAGCTTGCCCAAATATATACTCCCAATTGGGAAGCGTATTTATAGCATTCCGCGCGGTATGAAGCTAGGTATTAGGACAGGCTCTCCCGGATTTTTCGTGGGTAAACCCCCTTCACGAACTGACCGGGTAAAGGTCCAAGCCGCAGACGAAGATGGCTGTCATGAAGTGATCCCGGTTCCTGTCGCCGCAGGCCTTTCTCTTGATGTCATGATATTGCTATTGAGGCCTTCGTCACGCCCTTTTCCAGTTGCTCTCGCGTGAACCAGAGATAGTATGCTTCCAGGCTCTCCGCCTTGCGCTCGTCGGCCACGTGCTCCACGGTGCTGTTGATCAGGTCGAACACCACGGTCACGTAGTTATGCCTCTTGCGAAAGGCTTTTTCGTCAACGCCGATGTACCGGGCGGGCTGTGATTGTTTGCGTTACCTGCCCCTGCGTACCGCCCGCTCCAGGACGCCCCATGCTTCATCCCAGGTGAGACGCAGGATGCGTCGTGTCCCCGTGACGGTGGCGTGCTCGGTCAACACGTCGATGATCAACCGTTCCATCAGCAGCGTGAAGCGCCCCTTGCTTTCAGCCCATGGTACTTTGACCTGCACCTCGCCATGTTCGGGGCAATCCACTCGCGAAACCCGTGCGTGAAGGAAGGTCTTGAACTGACAGGTGTCCAGATAACGCCAGCCCCGAGGCTTGGTATGATCCCGACAAGCCAGCTCACGGCCACAAGTGGGGCAGGACCAGCGAACACCAGGGCCATGCTCCACGCGGATGTCCACCCGGCCTTCCACCGTGTCCAGGTCAACCACCTCAACAAACCAGGGCTCGGTCAGACCGAGAATCCGAGAGAACAGGTCAGTGGCCTTCACGCGCGTCCTCAAGGAAGGACAATAGCCCGTCAGTTACCAACGGAAATCCGGAAGGCCCCATTATTGGTGGCCATCATGGGCATAGTGGCCATGCCGAAAAAGCATTGGCTGGGGCGAGCAAGCTCCCACCAGCGGAGAAGAGGAGCTAAGAAATTGCTGCTCACGGAAAAAGTCTGAAGATCTTTCTAGTTTTCCTCATTTTCCGTAAGGAATTTTCAGGCTATAGAAGCCAAACTTAGAGTTTGATGCGACAAGGTAATCTTAACAGTGTCTGTTTCCTTGCGCATAATCGACTGAAGAATTGAAGCCTCACTCGAATTATATTTAATAGGTTATTTCGTGGGGGAGGTATGGCTAATCAATTTCAGAGCTGGCAGTCGCAAATGTTGAGAGTTCGGGGCCTTGAAATTCCAGATGAGCGCCCATTGTATGCATACCGTCTTACTGGAGAAGAATTTCTGTCTCTAGAGGAACTTCTCAAGAGCGTTCTTACGCAATTTGGCCAGAGGCTTCATTGTGGCTTTTCGGCGATAGAATTGACGGCTCAACATATCTCAGGATTTCCAGCCCTCTTCGTGCTTTATGCAGCAGAGTGGTGGCGGCGACGCTACTATGGGAGTGGTTTTGCATGGGAGCCTATCCTACATGACCTCGGGTCGGATACCTCCGGATGGACTCATTTGCGTCGTAGTATCTGCGTGACTTCTGGACTGCAGGAATGGGGCCTCTCCCTAAGGGATTCTGTGGGGCTTCGCTATATCGGAACAATCGCCCTGCAGGGCGGGCTCCCTATGCGACTTTTGTCGGATGCGAAAGGGGCTTTGGGTAGGCTTTTACGATGTGTTCTCAAGGAGGCGGTCAAAGCGCAGGTTACCTCTTTGGAAATTCAAACCTGGGTCCGGAGTCTGGGCCATTACCTTCCTCGCACTTACCGCCAGTCTGAAATTTTCGTTCTGCTTGCGGACGTAATTACAACGGTCTTAACTCTGAAGGTGCAAGCGCAGCTTAACCAGAGTGCCGGATCCATTGAAGAGCTCGACAAAAGGGTTCCAGGGTGGCGTGATCGCTTTCCTCTTTCGATTGAGGATGCAGAAGCTCAGCGGCTAATTGAACAATTAATCAAAGACGCTTCTGCGGAAAAGGAACTACGCTACCCGCGGTTGTTCCGGGTTGAGCGCTACATTGAGCGCGATGAGTCTGGTGCTTGGCATTTGCGTTCAGCATTTCCTCTGGCTGATGGAATCGACTCTGAGGCGTTGGATCGTGCTTTTGGCGCATCTGCGAACGAGTTGCCAAGGTTTCTACACCTGATGCTACGGGCGGCTGACGGGGAGCAAGCTGCGTCACTACGCAAACTGGCTGGTCAGAATAAATACAGGGTAGAGAGGCGACCCTGGAGCTTTTCTGCCCAACAAGCTGCATCCGAGCATACTGTCCACCTAGCAGCCACTGATGGACGTGAGTGGGCCTCTTCGGCGCCACGAGGCGAAGCGCTAGATGTTGATCTGCCCTGGGTTTTCGACGCAAGAGATGAGGAGCCAAAGCTGCTACGCCAAGGTGGCGGTGCCGTCGGCACTAGCGAGGCCCTTGTCGCACTTCCACACGGGTGGAACGCAGTGGAGGACGACTCCAAGGGAATACCTTTAGACGGCCTTATTCCCCATTTCGGGAGACAGCTCTTCAGGGTGCGCGGCGACGTACGTTTCTCAAATGGTGAATTATCTTGCCGCATCCGTACCGGCCGAGCCGATGCTTGCGAGGAGAGCTACGAGTGGCGCGGGCAGCGCCTGTGGCAGATGGCCGTACGTCCCGCAATGGCGTTTTTGGGCAGGCCGCGGCTGTACCGTATGGATGAAAGCGAGGCAGCGAATGTCATCTCCGGCGATGCTAGCTGGCGTCCATTGGGAGGGGCCTCCTCCCTACTCGAGCCGCTCGGTCCGACCGAAATGTGGCATTCTGTGGCTGGGGAGGTTAAAGGGCGCGCCCGCATGCTCATTCTTCCCTCTGCAGCCCAGGTACGCTTGGAGTCAGGCGATGCAATTTCAGGGAGCATTCGCCTCGTGCGCTGGGGAGCTGCCAGTCTTCGTGTTGACCACGCGAGCATCACTACGGACCTTCGGCGCGATGGGAACGACTTGGTCGCGGATCTCAAGATGAGCGGAAATGAACCGGCTCCTGAATGGATTGAAGTCGATATCCACTGGCCACATGCAGCGCACCCCGGCAGGGTGCGCCTCCCATTTCCCGTGCGGGGAACGCGCATCTTTGCCAGTACCGGCGAGTTGGCACCCGGTACTCTACTGGCTGCAAACCAGCTCATCGGCGTTCGTTTGCTTTTTCTCAGTGGAAGTCCAAGTGCACTGCCCCGTATGTGCCTGCGGTTTAGGTTGGCAGGCAAGCCAGACATGATCGATCGTCAGATCACACCTCCGACAGGTTCAATGCATGTCGAAATCCGGTTACAGGACTACGCAACAGAAGTTGCCCACCTTCTGGCAAATGATGATCGACCGGATGCGCACGTCGAAGTGGTCGCCCAGATAGGCGGAGAGTCCCACACCTGCCTGCGAATAGCCCGTTACGCATGTCGCCTTGAACGCTCAGAGAGCTGTGTCTTCATAGGGTCAGCGAATAACGGAAACATTGATCTGAAGGAGCTAAAGGAGCTCCCTGTCCTGGCCCTGCGGCTCGACTCTCCTGGCGATGAACCGCAAAGTTTAGCCCCGGCCCTCTCGGAAGAAGCCAGAGGACGGACCTGGGATTTCTGCCCAGAGGATCGCGACCCAGGCTCATGGCTGTTATACCCTGCAGCCGACTCCCCTCTTGTCTTTCGCCCAACCCTTTGGACGGTCGAAGGAGAAAAGACTAATATGGGGAAGCTCACCATGGCCATTGGCATTTCCGAGTCGGAACAGCGGGATGTAATGCTTGATGAAGTGATTTCCCTACTTGGCGATGACTTTCTCGATCCGGATTGGGGTGACGTCGAACGGCTTGCCGCACAGCTCGGGCATCTACCGCTAGTCACTCTTGACTTGTGGCGGCATTTCGCCCGCTCCGACAAAGCGATGGCAGCCCTGGCTATACGTTTTTCCTCAATTCCCTTTTCCCTCATCGACCGTTTTGCCGCAGAGCTTCCATTTGCATGGGAAACTATCTCGTTTGTCGCTTGGAGAGAAGCGATCCAGAAACTGCGACTTCAGTGCGACTCACGTTTCAAGGAAGTGGCTGAAATCGTCTTCGCTGACCATTTAAAAAATAGACTCAATGAAATCACGTCACGAAGGCCGGCCCTTCGTTGGTCTGTGGCTCTTGCACGCACCGCCGCCATGGGAGAACAGTCTCAGGAGTTGCAGTTTTTTAAAAGAGTCAGTGGGGATGACATTAGTCGGATTCTGTTTGGTGGTGACGAAAGTCCTTGGCAGCGCATGATGCGAACCCACGCAGAGGATCAGTGGCCGAACTTTTTTAAGATGAATATCGCGAAGGCTAGACAAGATGAGGTCTATGCCAGATTCTTGTGCCCAATCAGCCAAGGCTATCGTGACGGAATCACCAACCTACCCATTCTTTTGGCGGCCCAAGCAGCATCCGGAGTCACCCAGGAGTGGCATAATAATCCAAATTTGATCCATGCTCTGCGCAAACACATTGAATTCGACCCTGACTGGTTTGAAGAAGCCTATAACTGGAGCACTGCCCGTTGCGTAGCTGACGGGCTCCTAAAGAGTGAGTTTACCCAATGAGCGATGGCTACTTTTCCGAACTGTTGCCCCAACTGGGCCACAGATCCAAGCTGGCAACCATCAATAGGTTAGGTTTTTCCAATGTTCCTCTAAGAATGTTTCTCGCAGAGGCCTTTTCAAGTCCCTTCGGCGAAAGTGGCAGTTTCCTGGCAGATCCAACTTTCGAGGCGGTGTTCGGCTGGCGCCAAGCGGAACCCACCATGCTTAAGCTTGCGGGAGGACTTCTGACAACTGGTCTCGTTGAGGCCATGGACGCCCCCCCCAAGGAGCTTTTGAAAGACTACCGCTTCGCTAAAGGGTTGCATCCATATCTGCATCAGCTAGAAGCATGGAGAGTCTTGTCTCAACCTCAGCCTCAATCGGTAATAGTTGCCAGTGGTACCGGATCTGGCAAGACTGAATGTTTCATGGTCCCTATTCTCGACAGGCTAGTAAGACTTCGTGAAGAAACAAAAGGGCGATTGATAGGAGTGCGTGCCCTATTTCTTTATCCATTAAATGCATTGATCAACAGCCAGAGGGATCGCTTGCGGGCATGGACACATGCTTTTAGGGGTGACATTCGTTTCTGCTTGTACAATGGAAATACACCAGAACAGATGCCGCAGCGCCAACGCAAAGAAAACCCTAACGAGGTCCTGGATCGCGAGGAACTTCGTTCCACACCTCCACCAATTTTGGTCACCAATGCCACCATGTTGGAATACATGCTGGTAAGAACCAATGACAAACCAATACTGGATGAATCGCAGGGCAAGCTCGAGTGGGTCGTACTTGATGAGGCGCATACCTATGTTGGCTCCCAGGCGGCAGAACTTGCGTTGCTCATTCGTCGTGTGCTCATTGCCTTCGGGGTAAGCCCTGAGAATGTAAGATTCGTTGCTACTTCGGCTACGATTGGTGATCCCGAGGGTAAGGGAGGGGAGCGGCTTAGACAATTTCTTGCCGAGGCAGCAGGAGTGAATCTGGATCGGGTCCACCTTATTTCAGGAGAACGCCACGTTCCAAGTCTGCCCGGGGGGAAATCAAAGCGCCGAGATTCTCTTGAGGCGCTTTGGCGGGTTGATAAGGAAGCTGAATGCTCGAAAGTACGATACCGAGTTCTAACAGAACACCAAATAGCCCGCGCCTTACGCGATCTCTTCGTGAGTGGCAGGAAATGTCCTCCGGTCGCCCGATTGTCGGATGTTACCCAAGTTGTTCATGGCGACGTTCAACCCAGTCCGGAAGGCCAGCGGGAAGCCCTCCAATGGCTAGACCTACTCTCGTCTACCAGTGACGCCAATGGAGACTGCTATTTACCATTGCGAGCACATCTATTTCATCAGACGCTCTCCGGGCTATGGGCGTGTGCCAATGGCGCTTGCTCTACCAAGGTGGGAACCGCGTTGGATAATCCGGATTGGCATTTCGGGCAGGTGTATTTCGGCCCAAGGAAGCATTGCCAATGCGGTAGTCCAGCATACGAAGTCGTCTCCTGCGATGAATGCGGCGAAGTCTACTTGTTAGGTGGGGAGGCTGGAGGGTATTTAACGCATTTTCAATCCTCCCAGGCTGTTGATGAGTTCGAGCTCGAAGTCGAGGCAGAATCTGGAGAAGAGGAAGAAGGACTTGACGAGGGTACGGCCGTATCTGCCCCGCAACACAAAGTCCTCATCGTCAACAGGACATCCTCCAGGCCAGACAGCCTCCTTGGCGAAATCGATATTGATCCAGTTAACAGGCGCATTACCGAAGTAGGCGCAGACACCCTGCGTTTGATGGTCCGAGAGGCCGAAGTCTCGGGCATTGGATGCCCCCTCTGCGGAGGGAGTGAGACAAGCCGTAAAATGCTCCTAAAGCCGGGACGCATTGGTGCCCCTTTCCTTCTTGGCAATATATTGCCGACCATGCTGGAATACGCACCTGATGGAGATAGACCTGCCGACCATCCGTATCGGGGGCGGCGACTGTTGACATTCAACGACAGTCGCCAAGGTGCAGCACGCATGGCTGCTAAATTGCAGCAAGATGCGGAACGTGGGAGAATAAGAAGTCTCATCTATCATATCGCGATCCAGCAGGGACGACATCAGGCGAGCGAGGCAGTAGCAAGACTTAAAGTCGAAATCGACCAACTCACGACTATTCAAAATCAGTCGCCCAATGATGCTTTAGCCTCCATGATAGCCACTAAGGAGGCTGAGCTTGCTGTGCTTGCTAAGCCTAAGCCAACTCCATTTTATGAGCTTGCACAACGACTTGCCGACCAAGGAAGCGACTTTGAGCGTATGCTTAAGTATTATAAGAAGTTCGCTCCAGATATTTTTGGTAGTGTAAACGGTCCTGCTGAGTTAGCGCGTTTATTTTTAGTGCGGGAATTTGGACGACGCCCGAAGCGTCAGAATAACCTTGAAACGATGGGGTTGGTTGCGGTTAGCTACCCCGCCCTGGAAAATATCCGGGAGATTCCGTCAGAAGTTGAGCGAGCCACGGGCTTCACGGCTGGAGACTGGTGCAATTTTCTCAAATTATGCATGGATTTCTTCGTTCGCTCAGGAGGGTCACTGTCCATTCCAATTACTTGGCGCCGTTGGCTTGGGGTTCCGTATCCCCAAAGCTGGATTGTTGGACGTGACGAGCCTAATACTGGTTTATACCAGCGTCGGTGGCCAAGGGCAAAGCGGAGCGGTTTGCAGAATTCCCTGGTCAAACTCCTTGTGCATGCCCTGCGAGCGGATATCCAGACGGCAGAGGGGGAAGACCGCGTGGATACCGTTCTGCACTATGCGTGGGAGGTTCTCATTGGTGCAGGATTATTTGAGATGGCCGCAGATGGGCGGGTTACCTCCTTGGGGCAGCTTGCATTTTCCCCTCAAGCTAGCGCTTGGATATGTCCGGTCACACGACGCTTTTTGGATACTACACTCAAAGGATTGTCGCCCTATTTGCCACGTGAGATAAAAGGAAGACCTTCCATTTGCACGAAGGTCGATCTTCCATTGTATGATGAGCCATTCAGCGGCACATATGACGACCTCGACAGGATGCGCAGGGGACGCGAGTGGTTGGCAAGACAGGCGGCGATCGATCCGCTCCGACAAGAAGGTGTTTGGTCGGACCTTAATGATCGTGTGATCGAACTGGTTCCCTTCTTCACTGCAGCAGAGCATTCAGCACAGCAAGATTCATCCACCTTGAGCTTGTATGAACGGGCCTTCAAATCCGGCGACCTGAACCTGCTCTCGTGCTCCACTACTATGGAGATGGGCATCGACATTGGCGGCATGGCAATGGTGACTATGAATAACGTGCCGCCCCATCCGGCAAACTACCTTCAACGCGCTGGTCGTGCTGGTCGTCGCCGAGAAGCTCGCTCTGTCTCTATGACCCTGTGCAAAACAAACCCACATGACCAAGCGGTCTTCAGCAACAGTCGCTGGGCATTTGATACACCCCTTCCTGCGCCGCAAGTGTCGCTCGACAGCAAGCTGATTGTACAGCGCCACGTTAATTCCTTCTTACTTACTCAGTTTCTCGCACAACGACTTGTTGCTGCCCATCAGGACAAAACTAAACTAACTAGTGGTTGGTTTTTCAATGATCCATCGGAGCCAGCAGCCAACTTCATCGCCTGGTGCCGCGCCTTTAATCCGACCATCTCCGCCTCTGTATGCGCGGGTCTCGAATGGCTGGTTAAGCACAGCGTATATGAGGGGTATCAATCGGAGAGTTTGACTCGTCAGGCTGCGGACGCAATGGAGCTGGTGAGTCAGGGGTGGCTGGCGGAGTGGAAGGCCCTGGAAACGCAGGAGGAAGATATCCGAAGGTCTGGAGGAAATGATGATCCAGCCTTCAAAGCCGTCACTATACACAAGTCGCGTTTGGCTGGCGAGTACCTGCTTCGTGAGCTAGCAACGAAAGGGTTCCTTCCTGGCTATGGTTTTCCGTCGCACATTTCCAGTTTCGACAACCTCACTGTCGATAAGCTTAAGAAAATCAAAACGGACGCGGGACGGGAGGATAATCGTTATCGTCGGCGTGAACTTGCAAGCCGCGATAAGGTGACGGCACTCCGGGAGTATGCGCCTGGTTCCGAAGTGGTAATGGATGGACTTGTGTACCGCTCGGCTGGAATCACTCTGAATTGGCACTCCCCAGCCTCCCTACAAGAGGTACGCGAAATACAGGATATCCGTCTCGCTTGGCGCTGCCACCGTTGTGGGGCCAGTGGTTCGAGTCATAGTTTGGATATAAGCCAACATTGCCAGGCATGCGGCACGACCATCAAGTCTGATAATATTAAGGAATTCCTAGACCCTGCAGGATTTGCGGTAGATTTATACGAATCTCCTCATAATGACGTAACACGACAGCACTTCGTGCCCCCCGAATCGCCTTGGATCAGTGCCAGGGGTGACTGGCGTCTGCTGCCCAATCCTAGCCTAGGCCGCTTTCGCGCCACGTCCCGTGGGCACATTTTCCACCAATCTCGTGGAATCTATGGGACAGGGTATGCCCTATGTCTAGCCTGTGGTCGTGCGGAGCCTATGGGCGTGAGCGGAACGCTTCCCTCTGCCTTCCTTCGGCCTCACCGCAAACTTCGTGGCGGGAGGGCTGAAGACCCCATATGCCCAGGAAGCTATGACCCTTGGAAAATCAAGCCTCGGCTTACCCTCGGCTGTGAATCGATTACTGATGTCTTGGAACTTCAATTAAAAACGGAGGATGGTATCTGGTTGCAGGATAGGGCTGCAGCGATGACGCTGGCAACGGCACTTCGCGACGCCGTGGCGGAATGGTTGGGGGTTCAGGCCAATGAATTTGGCTGCGACATCAAAGAATCTTCCCCAGAACCCGGAACAAGATGTCAGTCGATCCTGATTTACGATCATCACTCGGCTGGATATGCATCCAGTGCCGATCGATTTATAGATGATATCTTCTCTATCGCGAGGTCACACCTCTTGTGTAAGGCCAACTGCGATAGTGCCTGCCCCCAATGCATTTTAGATTTTGACCAGCGATTCCAGGCCGATAGTTTGGATCGGCATGCCGCCCTTCGGGTGCTTTCGGAAAGCTGGTTAAGTACATTATCACTCCCAGTAGAGCTGGCATATTTCGGGGTCAATTCTCGCGCCGAATATAGTCCTCTGGCAGAAGCTATCATACGTGAAGCAATGCACGCAGAAGGTTTAACCATCCGTTTGTTTGCAGGCGGGGACACAACCGAGTGGGATATTGGAATTTCACCGTTGCGCCAGTTGGTCTACCGTCTTGCCGGTAGCGGCTGGAAGATTACAATCGTACTCCCGGAGGAGGCTGTTGAAAGAGCAGACGCAGCCGACCGTCATTTCCTCGCCAGCCTCGCGGATCATCCAACAGTCAATGTGCTTGCCGTTTCCGCTTTGCTCGTCGTCAACGGTGGTCATGTGATTGCGGAGGTAAACAACAACCACAAGAGTGTTAAGTGGGCATATGGGGAGAGTCTTGCGATGTCGTTCGGTCCCACATGGGGTATGGCGTCGCTCCCTCTAGTCAAGAGCAGCGACTCCTCCACCTTGGTCTTAAATGGACGGTCACTTGAGCCAAACGCCTTACGCCCTCCCAACATTGATACTGGGGATAGAGAGTTGGTCGTTCACCACGAGTGCGATGGTTTATTGGAGGGATTTGGCGAACGGTTCTGGTCGCTCCTAACAGCTGGGCATGCAGAATCGCATAGGTTACTTACTGCCCCCCGGACCCATATAACCCATGTGCGCTACGAGGACCGTTATCTTTTTACTCCATTGTCGGTCGCTATTTTGGCCGAGTTGGTCGAAGGTATATGGTCGACAGTTGGGCGGGACAGGTGGTCTAATCCACAATTTGAAATAATCACAACCGGCCAGAGGAGTTTCGGCGAAAACTTTTCTTCCCGAACCGTATGGACTGATTGGACAGAGATTGAGATTAGAGATCAAGCAATCAAGCATACTTTTCAGTGCAAGGGGATTGAAGCAACCATGCGTGTAGTCGACAAAACGGCTACGAAGCATGGTCGACTATTGGAGATTGATTTCAATACAGGAGCGCGTCTAAGCCTCAGGTTCGACCAGGGCGTCTCTTATTGGCGTGCGTCCTCAGGATCTGTCAATAGGTTAGCCAGCCGCTTCAATTTTGATCTTGATCCTGCAGAGCAAGGTGAAATAATAGCGGATATGCAAGTACATGTTGAAGGAAATAAATGGCCGACAGAGATTTTTACAAAAGTAAGAAGTTCTCAATCAGATGTACAAAATTGATCTGGGTGCAAGTACATCTCGCGGCTTACCCTGAGAGTCGGGGCAAGGTCTTTTCAGTGGATCCGAACAATTTCAGGAAAGTCTTCTATGAGATTGCAAAAGAAGCGAAGCTCCTCAAGGAGGAAGGAATACGTCAGGATGGCTCCAGAGAGCTTTTTCCGCATCCACACACACTCAGACATACCCGCGCAATCGAGCTGCTCAAGGCGGGCGTGCCCGTCCCGGTTGTCCAAGATCTGCTAGGTCATTCGAGCATGCTCACGACCGCGCAATATGTCCGGCTGTCTGGACAAGACGCGAAGCAACTCATGAAACAACTGGGCCTACTGTGATGGGAACTGGCCGTGCTGATGTCTCCGAAAATTGAAGTTTAAGATCTTCGCCCACTGAGCAAGTGTCTCAGAAGAAGTCTTCTCGTTCAATTGGCCCTTTCATCATATCGATGATTTCTGAATGGATTTCTATTTCAAATAATGCTTGTAATGTCCGACGATCAAGTTTGTCGGGCCAGGTCTCACCGCTTTGGTCCCAGCCGATAAACTCCACTTCCAGAATTGCTTCCGCGTTCTTCAATATAAATTCTAGTCCCTGTTCATATGTGTCATAGACTGGGATGAGAAATGAAAGGCAATCGTTCGCAATATTAGCCGTAGTCATGGCCGGGCCATCACCTGGCATGGAATTCACCCAATCAAGGAAGGATTGCTTTGGTCTCAAGATCGCCATCGAGCGGTTGATCGTTTTGAACTGAGCAGAAGGCTTGTTCGGTTTGGCCATCAGTTGTGTCCTTTAACATACTGCATCAATTAGAATTTAGAACCCGATGGTGGTGGCTTGTCAAGACGGGGAGGATCCTGCCCGCTTGAGTTGCCGAAGAGCAAATTTTCAGAACACAAATTCTTTGATTTCCCACACGCGTCGAAATTCCAGGAGGCAGTGCTCAAAAATCCTAAGTTGAGACTTTTTACATTCCCACTGGACAGGGTAAATTTTGTCAAATCTTGAATAGTTTTTCCACCCAGGTCAAATCCGACGGGCCCTGGCCAATATTCCAATTTAGCTGTAAACGCTGGCTCAACGCACAAAAGGATTCAATCTAAAATCTGGAGTTTTGAATAATGCAGAACAATCGCATGATGCTATTGTCTGGAGTTCTTCTTTTCGCCATATTTGCCTGGGCCTCATGGTTATTCAGGTTTGAAATTCACATAGTGCCTAATCCTGATGGATATGTCGTGGCATATCGTCTCGATCGATGGAACGGCAGTCTTCGCCTTGTCGAGGATGACCAGTGGTATCCTGTTATCGAAGGCAACCCAGAGGATTTTCATGAAGCCTTGAGATCACCAAAATCGTCGACTTTTTAAAATAAATTTCCGCAATCCTCAGGCAAGCATATTGACATATTGTGAATTAGTATAGAGATAAGACTTCGTGCTTAATGCACATAAAAAGGAGTCAAAAATATGCCCGCTAAAAAAGGTGAGAGAATCGAACCTAAGTACGACGGCGAAAAGCTTCACGCTCTGATCAATGAAGGGAAGAACGAAAAAGAGATCATGGTCGCTTTGGGTGTTCTTTCTAAGCCCACGCTGAAGAACCACCTCATGAAGCTCATGCAGGAGAAGAAAGTATACCTGGAGATCCCCGGTGCCACCACGAGGACCAGGTCGTCATCCCCGGTCTACAAGAAGGGCAGGATCGTCCTCAGCGCCAACATGCTGGCTGGGATGGCATTCGAGGAAGGGCAGAAGTTCACCGTGAAGAAGACTGAGGATGGACTGAAGCTGAAGCTCGCCTAGTATTATCTGGATCGATTGTTCGCGCTTGGGCCGGGGCAAATTTTGCTCTGGCCCTTTAATTTCTGAACAGAATTATACGCCTGCCTTGCTGACCTGCTCGGCTATTTTCGGACCAACCGAAACTTGAGAAGAAGACTCCCACTGTCACAGACAAAAAGGGAGCCATGAGGAAGTCACGATTTCGGAAGAGTAGATGGTGGGCATCCCACATGAAGCTGACTGCAATCAGGTGCCCCAAGTGAATAAGCGCCATGGACGCGCGTACAAGAAATCTTAGGTTGAAATCACGTTGGCTTCGGTAATTGCAGGCCGATCCGTATCGGATAATGCATTGGGCGGGATAAGTTTCTTCGTCACGTAAAAGTTGAAATGCAATGTTGATGTCGAATGATCATATATACAACAGAGAAATCCTTGAAAATAGCCTTACGTACATGGCCATGACAAAAAACATTGACCTTGCTTAAAGATTGTATTCAAAATTAGCCCATTCAACAATCTCAGTAGGTACATCACAACCACTGCATTCAATTGACCTGTCGATAGCATGAGAACTTTGATAAATAAAAAGATTAAATGTGGTCTCAAAAGAATTGCCACATTCTGTACATTGGCCAGAATAGGTCCAACCCCTCCACAAAGAATGTTTCTCGACGGCTGGTTCTGGAGGGGATTCGGTAATTCTTGGAGAACTTGTCTTTGAAATTTCCATGATAGATACTGGGCCGAACAATGAAACAACATGTTCAAGGCAAGAGAGTGTTTCAGCTCGAGCTAAAGCCAAACGCTTTTCAAAGACCCTTTTAGAATAACTTGCCATGCTATGTACTTGTTCAAACCCAATTGAACATTCACTCTTGATAAAATTATCTGAAGAAACTTGATTCAGCGTACCGCAAGACTCACAAAATATTTTTTGAAATTCCATGATGCTTACCCCTTGAAATTTATATGTAACCAATCCAATATATTTCAAGAAGTTTTCCCGGTGAATCCATTAAGTTATGGCAATTAAACAAGTCATAATAAGCAAAACACATATCATAACGGCGACCATACAGATTAATGTTTGCGCAATAACAATTTCAAACTCAAAAATTTTGTACTTGCGATGCATGGATGAATATAAAATATCTAAATTCAGTATATTTGCAGAGTGGTCTTGCTATAAAACTTGAATCTCGATGGTTTCAGCATGGAAAACACCTTCAGCAGTTCCAAGCAACCTTCCGCGAGTGTCAAATCGCACTCCCACACAGTTAGACAACCACAAAGTATACCCAGTGATTTCGCCAAAACCGCGAATTGATCCTCCGTGCCGTATGTAGTGTTTGCTAATTATTCTAAATGTCTTCAAATACAATTTTTTCAACCTTCCCACACGGTACGATACAAAATGAATAAAGCGAGCTGCTACAGCCCCAGTGACAGCGGCTATTAATATTTGGTTTGGTCTTGTTTGGGCAGTGCTGACAAATATCACTGGGAATTGATTCAATTCGATATCAGTTTGTATCTTCAGAGACTTGACTAGGTCAAAAACAATGCTAGATTTAAAATTTGTATCTGCGTCGAGAAGAATTTGTACCAGCTTGTTGTAGCGCTTATAAAATAGAGGATTAACTTGCAGCCTGCACGTGTCTGGGCCGTCAGGGTATACACTTACCAGCCCAACATTTCTATAGTATACCGTGAATACACTTTTTCTTTCTAAAAAATGTAGGTCACACTGTGCCCGAACAATTTGCTTCAGATTGTCAATAATATCAAGCGGCGCTATAAGTGAATCTGACTTTTCGACAAGTTTAGGCGCGCCAGATCCAGTTGCAAAAATGTTCATACAATTTCGATCCTTTTTGAGTCGCAATTGCAAACAAAACAACGCAAGTCTTCATTAAAACTAAGATAAAAGATTGAAGTGAATCAGGTTGCAATAGATCTTATAACTTGGCGCAATTACTTCCTGTGTCTACCTCCTGGTCCAAATTGACAGCCATTTCCGTTCAGATGGGAGCCACAATAAATACACCTTCCTCCACCATGACCGTGTTCATGCCTTCCGCAAGGACCATGCCCACACGCATTCCCATATTGCCCAGACCCACAATAAATACACATCGAATCATCGTAATCATGCTCATGCACATGTTTAGGGCCAATCGAACAATAGCCGTAGCCAATTTGGCCACAATATTGACACGCCATAATCACCTCCAGCATTGAATTATTATGACAAGACATATAAATCAGTACTGGCGGCGCAAGTAGTGTATGAACTCTCATTCCTTGAAAATTTATGAAAATTAAGCACTGCCGGACTTTGGTTTATGTTTACTACAAATAATTTAAAGCGTCTACCAAGCTGAAGATGGTTGACAATATGTTTTCAGCATTAAAATTTTCATTTTCAGGGCCAATTTCCTCAAATTTTGTATCAAGCGCACGGGAGATGATGTCCATTATGAACCTGCATTCTGGACATTCAAGGTGATGGTGCCTAGAATATATATAATTATGGACTACACCATTCTGATCGACTCCCACAACGCTTTCAGGATATTTCTCCATATTGCCGAGGCACAGGACTGCTTCTCCCCTGTCACTCCGTTTTATGTCCATGACGACCTTTCCTACATGCGATCTAAGTGTTGACAACAATATATTTTGGGCTCCTACATTTTTTACCCCTTCAACAAACTTCCGGAGCGATCTGTCACACTCCCGGAATCGACTACAAACAGCCTCCTCGTTCGCATAAGTTTGGTTGCATACCAGAAATTCATCGGCAAACTCAAAGAATGAAGCGCTAATGGCCTGAAATTGGCAATTTCCTGCCGCCACTTTATTTGCCAATCGAACTTTTCTTGCAATCTCATGGCTATATCCATTAGTAACAACAACATACCTCATGGGCAAACCAGTAAGCATCGCATCGCAAAAATTTGTACTCATTTTTTTATATCTTAAGCGAGTTGAATTGTTTTTGCGGAAACTTTTTGTCTGCAGATCTTTGTTTATCACTTTCAATCTCAGCTCAGCCCCCAGCACTGGATTATCATCTATCTCATCTATCACTTTAGATACTGTATTAAGCAAATCCAATTTAACTTCACTTTCACTGTCTTTTACCACGCTAAAGGCGGTTAATATGCCATCACTATCAATATATAAGCTCACCTTGTGCGCGTCTAGATCTTCTACAATAAATTTTTTCCCATCCTGGAGATTCACCCTTTTGAAGCAGTTAAGTACAGAGCCAAAATGCAACCCAGCTATCATCCGTAATGAAATGCTCTCGAACAGGTGGGGAGGAAGGGCCACACTCTCTTCAAGATCTTTCGTTTCCTGTAGGGTTGAAATTCTAACCAATCTTGCTTTATGAAACGTATTCATTTTATTCTCATTTGCCTGGAAATTTTAGCATCTTTTGGCATTAATTTTCTTTATTGGGACTACGCGCTGACATATACAACGACTGCAAGCCACAACGCCAATATTGTGGAAAAAATATTCAACACTTTCCTGGAACAATATTCAGGATCTTCTTTTAGATGGTTATAGCAAAATACTATTCCTAAGGCTCCTGACAGTGCAACAACAAACAAAAGAACCTGAACTATAAAAGTCAGCCTAGCCATCATTATTTTAACAAAACTAGATCCAACGAAAATGTAGTTTCCAGAATTTACCCAATTTTCCACTTTGTGCCTTACGATCCGATATCCATACACGAAATTTATTGCAAAGTACCCAATCAGAAACAATTGAATCATTCTCGTCCTCCGATCGACTTTTTAAATTTTGTCTACTATTTTTTGTCGTGACTTATTCACTCTATTACAATTAATATTGAATCACTCTTTAGAGCGTCCCAACGTTTCTCAAGATAGCATTTTATGTCTCTGATTCCTTTGCAATTCTTTAGACACTCTTCTGCGATTGCTTCACAAAAATCATATCTATAATTTTCTGCAAAATAATAATTTAATACTTCACGTATCACAATTGATAGTACAGATTTCTTACATTGGCACATTGGGGCTGCAATTTTACTTAAAATTTTATCTGCTTCTAGTTCGTATTCATGAATAATATCATTAATTTCAAATCCTGCTTTGATAGCCACCCTAATGCCGATGGGGTCAAAGCCCAGAAGCACAATATTAACGATATCTATACTTGCCTTTACGGAGACGATTTCTCCTTCATGCATGTTAACCATTTGCAAGCCCCATTTCTTGTTAAATTTATCAAATTTTGTTTCATTCGTACGATTGATATTTCGCACCTGTACAAATTCCGGCTGTGATTTGCATTTTGATCCCGGTTCCAACCTAAATCCCCTCACTGACCGTCAGGATGGGCTAGCTTGAACTTTTGAACTGACCGATCGCAAAGCTCAAAATGACTGACTCCAACTAGGTATTCACTTCAGCCTCGGAGAAATAAACACCAAAACAGAACTATATTCATGCGAACATCCTAACTGCCTGTAATTACATTCAATAATATTTTCAATCAGATTCAGTTTTCTACTTCTGAGGATTCTTCCATCAGGTTGAGTTCGGCACGGATTTGGTATTTGGATGAAGAGAGCCATGCGCAGAATCATTGGCCCTATGAAAACCGGCATAATAGTTATAAATTGCAACGGCATAAATTATGTCTTGTTTTGAAATTTCATATGTATATTATCAATTGTTTCTGAAATTTATTTTATATTGCTTTTACATATAGCTTTTGACTACAATTGCAACAATTTTTCCGATTCAGCGACAATTCAATTTGAGCATCCTCCGCTAGGGGGGCGTCGGCTTTTTCCCCAGTTAACGATGGTAGCTGTCAACGCCGGTTGACATGATGACGGATGCGCAGGTGAGAAAGCTGAAGAAAGAGAAAACCTAGACGAGGCATACCTGGATAGCCGCGTTAAAATCCGTTATTACGAGCCGCAATACAGTGGAAAAATACCTCAAGGACGGCGGACTTGCCGCGGAGTCGAAATAACCTCAGGACTGGCGTACCCGGCCTGATTCATTCAGTAACACTGCCCAAAGATCGAAACATGTCTCCAAACAGGCCGGCTCTTGAGCACCGGACTACTTTTGAGGATTTGTTGGAACGGATCCCTGGCAAGTACAAAGAAGACCGGCTTCGGACCTTGCAACGTTGGGTGAAGGAGTGGCGTGGTAAGAGCTTCTTAACCTAGGCGCTTGGACACATGGCCGTACGTCGTGGTCATGACAGGCAGTTCACTTCCCACGCAAAGATCCTCGGACTGATGTCTGCTGTTAGAGTCGTGGGGAACTATGACTGAAAACAGGCCCATCTTGCCAAGATTGAGCTGTTCATCATCGTCGACTCCGGCCTGAA
Organism: Fundidesulfovibrio soli; assembly: GCF_022808695.1. Classification (NCBI taxonomy): domain Bacteria; kingdom Pseudomonadati; phylum Thermodesulfobacteriota; class Desulfovibrionia; order Desulfovibrionales; family Desulfovibrionaceae; genus Fundidesulfovibrio; species Fundidesulfovibrio soli. The sequence continues at coordinate 718,908 of NZ_JAKZKW010000001.1, read as the reverse complement.
ACCCTTCAAGACCTCAGAGGATGAAGATTTCCATGATCTGATCGCGGAACGGTACAAGATCTGCCCGACGATCATCACCAGCAATCTGGGCTTCTCCGAATGGGGAGAAGCCTTCAACTACAAGCTCTTGGGGGCCGTGCCCCTGGATCGCTTGCGGCACGGAGCATTGAGGTGGTCCTCTAAGGTCAGAGCTTCCGAAGCACAAAGGAAGAGGCTATGATCAAAAACAGCATTGCCGGTGCAGGGGAAAACAACCAGATTTTCAATATGTTTGAAGCCCGGGAATGCTGCCAAGTGGCCTTATTTGGGGCAGACATGTGTGGCGCCATTAGAGCGATCTATGACAAATTTGCGAGGCACCCAGTTCAATGGCAAAAAGCTTCGCAATTTGGCGAAAGTTGGCCTCAGAAATTTTGGAACGATTCGCGAACTTATTAACGCTTGTCATGACTTGATCCTAGCGCGATTTCGCTCTGCTGTTTTGGTCATGACCCTTCGAGAATTTATTCTCAAAATCAAGAATTAGACTTTACCAAAACGCCAGCTATGTCGGTGAATAATGCACGCGTATCATAATCGCTTAATTCAATACTATTCTTATAGCACTTGACAAATGAGAAACTGGAATTCGCATTAGATTTTTCAAACACAAACGCGACTATATCATCGCCCTCTCCGACGCCAACCACATAAGACGATTTAAATATCTCCAGAAATGGTCCTTTTTCAAAAAGTGAAAAAACATCAGAGTAGGTAAACGTGCTCTGCTCAAACCTGATCTTATAAAGCTCAGGGGGTATGTTGGCGGCATCCATTCTCTCGCATTTCACCTCTTTGTTCGAGACGAAGCTACTTAAGTCGCCAGGGATGAAGCAATTATTATTTTCCTGGTATTTAATGGCATAAAGCCGCAAAAACAATTCAATCTCATCAGTCATATTGGATGTTTTGCCAAGTAATTTACTCGCCAAATACTGAACGTTAACCTTGATAAACAAACTGATTGAGATCAAGCAGTCCATGTCCACGGCACTTGTCGCATTGGCATCGTTTATATATTGATTTGCCAATGACGCCTTGCTTTCGCACGCTGCGATTTCGTTGTCAATATTTGAAAACCATAACCTTCTAGCCATGAAAACAGCCGGCACAATGAAAAATATCAAGAGATACCACCATGCAGAGTTACCGATTTGGACAAAGTAGACAGTTAGCGCCGTCAAAATAGCTCCCAAGTAAAGAGGCACGTATGACGCCGTTGTTCTTTTATCCGTAAGGGATTCGACTCGTGTAGCCATATCAGAGACTTTCTTGTTGCTGTCAAAATACATTTCAAAGTCTGGTGTATTTATGTTGCCTTCGAGATTTTTAGATGCAACGTTCAAAAACGCCTTGACGTTCAATAGCTGTAGATTGACATCGTCCAAGCTTTGTTTGTCGCAGCTCAAAGGGTTTGCCCCAATAAAATAATATTCTTTGTTTATTTGTAGCAAAAGCTTGTAAACAGAAAAGCAAGTTGAACCAAATTCTTCAATGAATTGTTTGTTGACAATGCATTTCAAAATATCAGCAGCTATGCCATGTTCACCATTGAGAAACAAAAAAATCAATGCCCTGACAGTATTGTTTTCAAATATTTCCGGACGTTCTGTGTAAGCGGCCTCGACGAACGAAGTATGTCTCATGAGAATTGCGGCATATAAAAGCGTATTAATTTTATCCTCAAATTGCTCAAACACTACAGACACATTCTCAGGCGTTGTGAAAACGACAATTATCTGCACTAAGCTTTCAGTTAAAATCAATTCGGATGCTAGCCGCGCTCCCAAGTCATGCCGCCCAATAAAGAGGCACGCACAATACAAAAATTCAATATCGCACTCCTTATACAATTGAAATAAATCTTGACCGGGTTTGTCAATCTCGGCCTGCTCTAGAGCAACCCCTAAAAGCATGATACCGCTGGCCCTGTCTTTTAGTATATCATCAATATTATTGCGTATCCATTCAACGCAATCACTTTTCAATCCACATGCGTACGAAACTACATACAGAGGCTTTTCGTCAATCTTAAGCGCAAGATTCAATTCCTTAACATGCAGCAGCTCTCTTGCATCATCAATGCGGCGCTCTTTCAGATAAAATAAAAAGCGTCTATATGTTTCCACGAGCTCACGCATTTCAGCCCTTTCAATCCGTTCATCCTCAGCCTCTTTCGCTCGTGCGTGCATATCATATATTTCTTCAGCAAAACTTCCGATTGCTGAAGCCATTATGCTCCCAACTGACTCAACCTTATTTTCGAGAGAATTCAAATATGCGAGCATTATTTTATTCTCATCCTTATCCATTGGTTAACTCCATAGAGTAAAGAATTTATTTATTTTAGAATCATGATTAGAACAGAGGCCTAGCCCAAACGAGTTTCAGGAGGGCCTTGTAAAAGTCTTGCCCCCTGTGAATAAACAGAAATTCGCATTCCTTCCAATGCCAGAGGAACGGGTGTTTTATCATGCCTCTAAACCTGGTCAGCCTAGTCTTCGCGTACCCCCAAAAGCTCTCTATCCCATTCGAGCGTTGGCGAATTCATTTTCCCCGTGCTTCACTCGAAAATGCTTTTGGTATCCTAGGCCCACCAAGCCCCAGTATCCTCGCCACCCATCTGAATGACACTTTCGAGACTCACTCAGCCACGGATGACTGCCTAGAGAGTCGCTCAACTGCAATTGGGCACGATCTCCGTATATACTTTCCCTTAACGCATGAACATACCGAAAACAATGGTTTTACAGCCAGATCCCCGTCCGTGCTGACCTTTAATACGGCGCACCTTTTCTTCGCCGATCCTCCTGCGTAAATAGACGAGGTCCGAAGGATTGCATGGAAACTTCCACTGGAAACGGGTTTCCCGGAGAAGGCCCGAATGGGCCTCGTTTTTGGATAACACAGCGCCGCTTCAAAGAAATCAGAGATCTTGCCCCTAGGGATGGCAGAGGAAATACTCTTAAAACCAAACAAGGTTTGCAATGATTGACAAAAGTATCTTTGAAACACGAGAGTTAACGGAGATAGGCTTGGGCCGCACCAAGTCGCATGGGGCCTGGGGAGTGTCCCATTTTCTGTGTAAACCACCTTGGTTGATGGTTTAGCAGAGGTAAGCCTGCAGCCTGTCCTGGAAGAAGATGGACAGCTGGGCCATGATCTCCGGCCAGTTCCAGGTTCTCACTCTCCACCGCTTCGTGGCCTCTCCTACTGCCAGGTAAAGAGCCTTGAAGAGCGCTGTCTCCGTGGGAAATACACTTTTCCCTTTCACGGTCTTCCTGACCCGGCTGTTCAAGCTCTCGATGGGATTCGTCGTGTAGATGAGCCGTCTGACCTCTTCGGGATATTTGAAGAAGGTCGCCAGTTCTGTCCAGTTCCTTTTCCACGACATGACCACGTGCGGGTATTTCCTGCCCCATGCCTGCTCGAACTCGGCCAGGGCCATGAGGCCAGCTTCCTCCGTGGGAGCCGTGTAAACCGCCCGTAGGCTGGTGGCTACGACCTTTCTGTCCTTCCAGGCCACGTGAAAGAGCGAATTCCTGACCTGGTGAACGAGGCAGCGCTGGATCTCGGCATGCGGATAGACGGCGCCTATGGCCTCGGGAAAACCGGCTAGGCCATCCACGGCGAAAATCAGCACGTCGCTCACGCCTCGATTCTTGAACTCGTTCAGCACTCCCAACCAATACTTTGCCGACTCGGTTTGGCCGAGCCAGATTCCCAGGCACTCCTTGTTGCCAGCGAGGTCAATCCCGACCATCAGGTAAGCGGCCACGTTCTTGACCCGACCGTCCACCCGTAGTTTGAGAAAGAGGGCGTCCATGAAGACAATCGCGTAGACAGACTGGAGGGGCCGATGCTGCCATTCCTTGGCCTTATCCAAAATCGAGTCGGTAATCCGGCTTACCGTCTCCGGCGAGATCTCGTGGTTGTAGATTTCCTTGATATGATGCTGGATGTCCCTGGTGCTCATCCCTTTGGCGTACATCGACAGGATGTTGTCCTCGAAACCGCCAATGTCCTTCTGCCGCTTCTTCACAATGACGGGCGCGAACTCGGCTTTTCGATCCCTGGGGACATCAATCTCGATGGGGCCGAGCTTGGAGGCTAGCTCTTTCTGGCTGAAACCATTTCGGTAATTGTCCGTGGAAGTGTCGGACTTCTGGTACCTGTCGTAACCCAGGAAGCCGGTCATCTCGGCTCCCATGGCGGTTTCGACCACATCCTTGATCATCGAACGCAGGACAACGTTCAGGTCGTCCAGACAGGTGATCTCTCCCTCGAGCACCCGTCGAGCCAGTTCGTCTCGGTTGATCAGCACGAAAACCTCCTGGGACTTTCGCCCCTTATCGGAGGTTCACACAGAAAACGTTACAGGCCCCGGGGCCTGGCCTCAAATTATGAGTTGTTCTCCATCACGAATTTTAGTAATCGAAGGAAAGTCATCCATATCATATCTCCAGGCAGCTCCATGTACAGGTATCAATTTCTTCGCGTTTATATACCTAGCAAACTCGCCTAGATTCGCAGATGAAGCATGGCCACTCGTATGTATGTGTGTTGATGGAGTTTTAGATTTTTCGAACCAATCCTTTATTTTTTGCCCGTGACCTTTATCGAGATAACCGCTCCACATGGACCAGCTCCACACTTCATTTGGATCTGGGGTGACACCAGCAGCTGCGTAGTCTTCGATTAGCGACGATCTAGTCATCACAACCCATTTGTCGGGCGTCATGGCTAGTTTATTGGCAGATATCCCATACTTGACCATTCGCTCAGTCACTTCTTCACGCCCTCTTCTTCGATAGAAGCGGGACAGATTTTTCGTGACAACCACCTTCAGGTTTGGCCACCCAGGTCTCGGGATTTTCGCATGCTCCCCTAACAGCTCAAGCACCTCGGCAGTGTAGGTGTCGACAACAAGTGTCCGCCCTGTTTTCTTGCAGGCTCGATAAAGCGTGACTGTGCGGTCCGCGTTCTGACCTGACCAAGCAACGAATACACGGCCTGGTGTACGGTTGAAGAGGCCGACAAAATCTTCCTCAAGGTCAGACTCACTTTTGCACGGTTTATCGCTTCCGAGATTTGTCCCCTCCATGACCAGCACGTCGATGTCTGTAGGAGGATTGCGCATCAACCGTTCGACAAGGGTAGCTTTTCGTCCGTGATTCCTGAAATCTCCGGAGTAGAGAATTCGTTTTCCGGCAACCTCAACCAGAAGCATGTATGCGTCAAAGGCCGAGTGATCCGTCAGAAGAGGTGTGACCTTGAAAGGCCCAACCACAAATGGTTGGTCACTTTTCCAGGTCGAGAAAGAACGATCAATCGGCTCGTGCATTATCTCGGAGGACAATTTGATGAGCTTGGCGGTTGCTTCTCCACAAAAAACGGGCAAGTTTTTGGGCAACGCTTGGAGAAGGCCGTAGTGGTCTTGATGGGCGTGTGAGAGGAGCACACCACTAATAGGCCTGTAGAGGCCGAGAGTGTCTGGAAGTTTCACCTCCGAATCTTCAGGGACATCAAGAGGTTTGCCAACATCCAGGATGAGTCGATCCCCTTGTGATGTTGAAATCTCTATGCAATTGCCACCAATTGCGGATGCTGAACGGTGGACAGTGAGGCCGACTTGACGTGTCAATTTTTCACCTCATTTTTCTTCAAAAGCAGAGGTATAGCCGAGAAGTATTTTTTTGAAATGAAACCCAAACTTATTTTCTTTATTTGGAGCATAGTACTTTTCTATCTCTGAAAACCGCTTGTGAAATGCGTTGCTTGCAATGTAGCAAACAAAATCGCCATCCTCTTTTACATTGGACTTGAAGGGCCCCCTGAGATTGTCGATAAAACTTTTTTTGTGAATTAGCACAAACAGCGCATAATCAAGAATTTGAGCCATACATTCCATTTTTTTGTCGTTAAGCTTGAATTCTATTATTGATAACTGCCCGTACTTGTTTATGGTGACAAAATCTATAAAATATGTCGGCAAAATCCTGTTGGCCTGAGCTTTCTCGCCAGCAAAAGCTCCAGTGGAAAATTCTCGTGCAATTGGATATTTTTTTTTCTTCAAGTTGAAAAAATCTGGTCCAAAAATAGCGAGGCGCTCATTTGTATTGTGTCCTTCCCTTTGCGCAGCTAGTGAGCTAGCAAAAAGAAATGTTTGAAAATCTTTTTCTGTGCGACCGTTCTCCTTGTTGTCGCCTGGATCATTGTAGTCTACTCTAATAATTTCGTTACTTTCTCTTTCAAGCCCATTGCTCAATTCAATTTTATTGCCATATGCAGACATAAAATCAAGTTCCCACCCATTGTTCTCAGCCAAGTAAAAAAGCCTTCTACCTAGAGACCTCATATTGCATACGTTGTCTTCTTCATAGTTGAACTTGACGCAAATTTTGCCGACGTTCTTATTTGTTTCACACTCTAGGGCACTAACGAAATACATAAACCAAGGGTCGAGCGTTCGAAATCCAGTGACATTCGGCTTGCTATCTACGTTGCAAATTGCCTCTAACTTATCAACGCCGACAATATTGGCATCGTAGCTATAGTTTGCAGGGTAGGTGCCTGAAACGCCGCGCCCATTTCCATTGTAATTAGACACAAAATCTTGGATAGTCATAACTCTCCCCACAAATAAAAGGGCCGATCTCTCGGCCCGATAATAGTGTTTATATCAAATTAAGCCGCCAGCTTTCTATCCCGAAGGATGTCGGCAAACTGGGACATCTTCTCCTCACGCGCCAGACACTGCTTGAGCATAGTGATCTGCTCAGTGGTCTGGCTGGCATTGATTTCGTCCATCCCTGAAACCCCGTACCGCTCACAAATGTAAGCGGTATATTCGTCTTGGAGATCGTCGATGCCGAGGTGGCCGAAGGTCTCCATCAAGGTTTTCAATCCAGGCTTCTCAACCGTTTCAGTCGAAATTCCCGAACCTTCTAGCCATTCCAATACTTTTTTGCCTGTCTCGGGAGTCGGCGTCAAGCGTGAGCTATCGAACAGGCCGGTTCGGTCTTTCGATGCTGTTGCGACATGACCCTCAATCGAGAGATCCATGACCACAGTGAATTCATACTCCAGGCCATCTCGCTGAATGGGGGCGAGGCCCACTTTTGAGACCTTGGTCTTTCCGCTTTCGGTAGTGACCTCATAACCGGTCTTGGTGCGCATGGTCACGATGACATGACAGGTGCTGGCCAGGATCGCGTCTACCAGTTGGTTGTGGACCGGGGTAACCTCACGCCATGCATCGAACGAATTCCGTACGGCCTTGGCGGTACGGTCATGGATCGTAAGAATTCCACCGTCTCCAGCCCATGCATGTGAGAGTGAATCGATGATGAGCACGTCGTACCCAGCATCTTCTGCCGCTTTAATGCCTTCAAGGAACTTCTTGGGCTCAAAAGGTGGATCAATCCTGAGCACGTCATAGTCAACGATGTTGGCGTAGAGAGCACCGGAGCCACGCTCTGTATCTATCATCGCGATGCGGCCACCGAGGCCTTTGGCAATCTGGAGGGACGAGTAGGTTTTGCCACTACCAGCAGGACCAGTAAGGGCAAGGCGGAGCTTTGCACTTTCGCGTGTAGCTTTCTTGAACATGGCAATAACCTCCTATGCCGCCTGATCGTGCGGGTTCAAAGTTGGTGACAACTGCTGATAGGCAACTACGTCCTTGGTCATCTGGTAGAATTCCCAGGCGTATTCGCCAAGCATATTGACAGCGGTCTGCTTGTCACCATGACAGAGGGATTTGTAGGAGCACCAACCGCATTGCATTCCGGGATTCTTCCAGAAATGACCGAGCTTGATTGATGCTGCCACCTGACGACATGTTGTGACAATGTTTTCAAATTCGTCCAGACCAAGAACTGCCTTGTCATAGGTAATCTTGGGTTCCTTGGTACGGATAAGGTTCAGGAATGCGACCTCGACAGGCCTGGCATCCCAGTAGTCAGGATACGCCAGCAGGTATGCATACAGGGCCAATTCTGACGAAATGGCAGCCATTTTCATGGATGGTGTGCGCCCCACGGTCTTGATGTCGATGACAGCAGGGCCGGATTCGGTTTCTGAAACCAAATCAATAAGACCGCGTATGGTGATGCTGTCCCAGACCTCGCCGGTGAACGGATGGGTCAGGGGCACTTGGATATCTTTCTCGACGGCCAAGATAGGCATGGGGCCGATCAGCTCGAGAAATTTTATGGAGTCCGATAGGCACCGTGTCTGAGCATGTTGGTAGTCTTCGATGGTATCGTAGCCGCAGGTCTCGAAAGGCGTGGATTCCCAGAACCGCATATTTGCGACCGGGAGCACGTCCTCGATGGCGTCACGGTACATGAGACCCGACTCGACCAGGTGATGAATGGCGCGGCCTTCAATGAGGGCGGGATCATCCCGTAGCGGTTTCAGCCGCAGGCCATATCTCAGTCGGAATTTCTCCGGGCAGGAGATGTAAGCCATGAGCTTCGTCTTCGAGAGAGTAAGTGGCATGGGTATATCCTCGCTTTCTGTTGTTCCAGAAAATGGAACGGGAGGCAGCCGGTTTGGCCACCTCCCTGTTTTTAGGATGCGATGTCTGACAGAAATGGTCAGTCTTCACGCTGCGTTTGGAAGTGACCCCCTATCGACGGAATCCAACAGGATGCGTCGCCGGGGCATTTCCTCAATGGCAGCATCAATGGCGGTTTTGAGCGCGCTGAAGTCGTGAGTGACCTTCTGACGGAGAACCTCGTTGTATTGAACACCGTAGGGATTTCCGTTCAGAGTCTTGACCAGACCTCGGGCCTCATCGACCAGTTTTGCCAGGGTTTCGTCCTGGAAGAGATTTCTGTCAGCAAAGCCGTCCAGAAATTCGTTGATGCGGTTGGACATGTTGGATCGGATGATCTTGGGCTTGTCGCCGCCGGTGATCTTTTCGGAAAGATGGGTGATGATCTCCCCGAATTCTTCACGCAATGCAGCAACAGCCAATTCACGTGTCTCGGTCATTAAGTCCTGGAACTTCTGTTTCTCCTTCTGATAAATTTCTGGAGAGAGGAACGAAGCCTTGGACGGAACATCAAGCACGATAAAAGACCATGCAAAGCGGAACTTCGATTTGATGTCCTGTGGGTAATCTGTCTCAGAGAATAGTTCTCCAAGAGCAGACTTGGCCTCAGAACATGCTTCATCGTAAAATGTCGCGAATGTATCAACCTTGGACCAGAATTCATTTTTGAACTGTTCCATCCTGTTGTCGATTTCGTCGATAGAGTCCTTGGGCACGAGATGCAGACCTGCCAAAGGGAATGGCAGCGCATAGCGGGACAGAAGTTTCCGTGATTGCTGAATGGTCGTTTTGATAGGACCGAGAAGTTCTGGGTTGACGAGCAATTTCTTGCCTTTCAACCAATCAGGAGAACTGCCCAGGTCGCCCAAAAGGCTCTGGTTGATGTTCTTCGCACCGATCCAGCAGCTGGTAGCCAACTGGACCAGACAGGCTCTTTTGAACGTGTCGTTGCTCATGATGAAATGCTCCTTCGGGCTTTTGTCAGCCGCATAGGTTGATGTGCTTTTTCATCTCGATCTTGTCTTTCTGATAGAACGTCGCGGTAAGATGCTGAGATAGTTCTCGGCCAAGCAGGTCTTTCAGAAATTTACTTTCTTCAAGACACACTGGACCTTTGAAACCTTTGGTTTGAATCTGGACTTCCCCAGAATCATCAATGTCCACAACAATTTGTTTCTGCATAGGCAAAACACCTTCTTCTCCATACGTGAGATCACGGGTGGACGGGTAAAAGGACGTGGGGCCGAAGAGTTAGAAGCGATGTCGGAACTGGTATTTAGGCGGTGAGGATCAAGCGGATTCCAGAGGCTGTCTTCTTTTCGATAACGCGGTAATTGCGTCTTCGAGCCTCTTGTATGGTGCGTTCAGCACCGTAGGCTTGCTTGAGTTTTCCACCACCGTCGCCGATGGCGTTCTTGAGACTGGTATCCCAGAAGTCGGCGAGCAGCAGGAACTTTGTACCTTGCTGGACCACGCCGATTTCGTAGGATGCATTGGGAATGTGGATCGCATGATGGCACTTCCCCAGGTCTTGCTGGGTGATGCCTTCAGGGAGCGGGTATCTGTCTGGAGAGACCAAGCGCCCATACCAGATGTACGAGCGTTGATTCTCGCGGAATTCGAAACCGAGTCGCTGACATGCCTGCTTGAGGCAGACTATGTCATTGATCGTGATCTCAATCTTGGAAACATGCGACATGAGACCTCCTATTGGATAGCAGGGGTTGATGTGCGGATCTTTCGGGATTCCTCGGGAGCATCGTCTGGAGTGTTGGCCGGACGGGCACGAGTGCGTGCCCAGTTGCGTAGGGCGTCGATCTCTTCGCGCATTGTGCGGGAGAGGGGTATCACTGCATTAAGCGCAGTTCCGAAATCGGTGAAAAGGCTTTCGCGGAAAACCTGTTCAATCTCGGCTCCGCTGAATCCGTTGAGTTGGTCAGTGAATTCCAACGAGAAGTTGGTGCCGTATCTGGCGTTCATGATCTTCATGATCTCTCTACGTTCACGGTTGGAAGGTAGATCGACTGCAAATATTGAATCGAACCGGCCTGCCCTGAGTATTTCAGGGGGCAGTTTTTGAACGTCGTTAGCAGTTGCCATGACGAACACGGGTGAGGTGTTCTCTTGAAACCAATGTAACAACGCACCTAGGACATTTGATGTAGTTCCTCCGTCTGTCTCACCAGAGCTTTTTACTCCGGCAAGTGCCTTTTCGATTTCGTCTATCCACAAGACGGACTCGCCAAAAGCGGATATGATCTGCAAGGCTTGGCGAATGCGTTTCTCTGTCTCGCCAACGATCCCTGCTTTCATATCTCCTAGAGAAAGGCGGATGAGTGGCCATCCTAAGATACTGGCAGCAGCTTTACATGAAAGACTTTTACCAGTTCCAGGTATGCCCACGAGGAGCAGGCCTTTTGGCCTAGGGAGATGTTCGTTTCCAGGCGTGAACGCCTTTGCTCTTGAGCGGATATAGGTCTTGAGTTGACTCAGACCTCCAACGTTGGACAGATGTTCCGGTTCCCAGACTTCGAGAAGACCGGATTTACGGATGAGTTGCGATTTAAGATCGCTGATGATTTTTGAGGAGAAGTAGTGGCGCTTGACCAAGCTAAGCGCGTAGGCGCATTCGGCTTCGAATTCGGTGAGACCGCGAGCGAGACGCGCGGCTTTCTTGTTGGGTTTGACGTTCAGGGGGTTGCCCAACTCTTGTTGGAGCGAATAGAGGTTTTCTGTGTCAGGGAGCGGCAGGTCGATCACGGTGAAGATGGCCTTGAGTTCAGGGCGCATCTGGATGACCGGCGAGATCATAACCAGGCAGTTGCCTTTCGACTTCCACAATTCCGCACCGTTCTGAATCGCTTGTATGATCTCGGGACTGTCGGTGAACAGGTGAAGGTTGTGTGCCAGCAGGACAGTATCCATACTGTTGTTGAGCCAGGATAATGCTTCTACCGGATCACGGACCCCCTCTAAGATCTTCGCGCAACCCGCTTGTCGTATTCCCCTCATGCAGTCCCAGGCAAAGAACCTCCAATGTCCTTCGAATGGAATGACTTTTTCAGCTCGTGCTGGTTCATGGGTGAGAATCGAAATCGCGGGGAAACCTGCCTTGAGATAGTCTTGTAGCATGGAAAACCTCCTGGGTACGTTTCCCATACTATTTCTCTATGGCCGCTGAGAATATACAAACCCCTCCTACAGTTTCTGGAGGCAATGAATGCCATATCAAGTAATAACAGCATCAGGATATTTTATTCCTGGTTGTTGTTTATATAAAAATACTTTTTAGAAATTGAGGATGCAGAAATGGAAGAAATTCAAGAGACGGTGGTGAAGAAGACATGCCTTGATTGTGACACAGAAGATTGCCCTGCCAGAGCCAGTGGATTTCGGTGCCCTGAGAAAGAGATCGATCCAAACTTAATTGCTGCGCTGGAACACATGTTCAACCAGAAATTCAAAACCAAGATCATCAATGGAGAATACCTCAATGAAGAGCCAAGACTCTAGCAGCAATCATGACCAGTGTTGGGTGTGCGTGGTTGCCCCCTGTCCAAGCAGAGGGACTCCGTGTGGATGTCCTGCCGTGGTATTTGATGATGGGAAACCACGGTTACTTTACAAAGACGTTTGAAAATGAATCACCGTGCGGAACCTGCCGAAGATCTTCGTGAAAATTTGATACCGGTAATCCTTGTGATCTAGCCCCGCTTCTCGCGGGGTTCTTTTTAGGATATCTAAAATTTGAGGAATGAAGATGCTGAAATCAATCGAGTTGAAACCCGCAAAGTCTAAGAAACCGCATGCTTGCCGGTGTTCTGCCCGTTTGATGAAACCTTTGAAGAAGGAATCGAATAACACAACTTCCTTTCCCGCCGAGGAAACTCCAGCGACGTCGGCCCTACCGAAACCATCCCCAGCAGACCAAGGAAGTCTTTTCGACTTCGCCGGTCCGACTACAAATGCTACAGTCGATTCGGACACTTTTCTTTGGAATTGCTCAAGGCGCGGGCGGGCATTCCGCGACAGGGTTGCTTCCTTCACAAATGAATTTGGTGAAAATCCAATTGTTCGGATCACATCCAGTTTTAACAAAACAGACACATACTTGACCGATCCGAACAACCTTGTGATCATCGATGCGTCCACGGGGTTACTTGTGGACAATCCAATAATCAGAATGGAACTATTCAGAACGAACCTTGATGGGCGCAACTTCGTCCGCAGGTCATTCATCTCGAAGCAAGTTGTTGCTGTCTTAGATGGGATTATGGCAAGGAACGAATGGACCCCTGAAATTTCGCAAGATTTAAAATTCAATCGAGAGAAAGAAGATGAACTCATCAGCCTACTAATATCAAGACAAATTGGATTTTCCTTTGACGAACGCGGAATCTATAATGAGGTCAGGCTTTTTGGTTCACCTGACGCGCTTTTGCACTTTGCGAATGAAGCCTCGTCCAAAGGGATGCTTTTCCTGATCAACACTATTTCGTAAACCTACGCCACAAATGATGGACGTAATATGCCGAGGGCTTATGACATTCGTGAAATCCGTAGCTATCACTGTCTCGTCCCCGCTTCTCGCGGGGTTCTTTTTAGGGTAAGCAGGAAATGCCCCATGATGATGCGACGATGCCCACGACCTGGAGGCTAACATGCTGAAATGTTACGATCAGAAAGACGACAAGCTCAAAAGATCGAATGGAACCCGGAAGAGCACCGGCCAGTTGAGCCTCTGGGGTGGGTCGATCAAGCCATTTACGAAATCGGCCGAAGATCTTGCCGCACACTCCCTCAAGGATATTTCGATCCAGTGGACTGGCCAGGTCAAGAACCTGGATCTGTCAGAACTCAAAGCCCTCAAAGACAAATGCGGTGCCATCTCCGATTCTCTTTCCAAGGGCGTCGCGGAAGTCCATGGGAAGATTCGGAACAAAGGGCTGTCTCATCCAGCGGATGTCGCAGCCTATCTCGTGCTCCGAGATCTTGATGACAAGGGCATCAAAGAGGTTCCGAACCAGCGGTTGCGAGTCATTTATTTTGGTGTGAAAGCTCTTTCGGTTAATATCTTAATGCGGGTCCTGATTGAAGTTGGACATCACGTCAAACACTAAAGACGATAAGTTTAAGCTACCTTATAGTTTAATAAACAGTTCAATATTTATCGAGGCAAGAAGTTGCCAAAGGCGATTGTAACCGCCTCAAGGGGCCGCATTAAAGCCACGAATGAACAATAACCAAAAAGTCAAACAACAATTGGCAACATACTGTCGGCGCAGCACTCGATACGACCAAACCCAATGTTCATTATAGTTTTGACCAATATTATGCCAACAAAATGGCTGGCTTTATTTGTATTTTTATTCCACGTCATGAGGCTAAGTGGCTACCATTGCCATAGGCCATGGAGGTGTTATGGCTGAAAATGACTTTTCTTACTATAAAAAGTTAAATGATGACTCTAAGGTTGCGCTAATTGAATTAAGAGACAAGTTAGTTGCCAAATTTGAAAAAGAAATCGGTATCCCTGATTGTTGTTTTGAATTAGACTTTGCATCAAGAGAAGGAAATGATCGTAGAATAATACGACATATTTGTCAGGGATCCGAGGCCAATGCTATGAACTTTAAGGCGTCCAACGGCCTAAAACTTTGCTACTTAATTGATGGCTATATCAACCAAATATGCTCAAAGAATTTATTTGGACCTTATTTGTTTGCGCGCTGTGTTGTTGAATTGGCTGCATTTTGTCACTATGTATCTTCAGAATTAAATATGATTTATGAAAAGGCAGACAATACTTGGAAGTCAAAGGGGGAAGAGTTTTTTAAATTTATTTTGCGCGCTCGTTATGCGACAAGTGACACTGGCAAGAATTACGCCCTCTCCAAGGCGAATATTTCCAATAACATTAAAAAGCCAATAAGCATATCTAATTGCATCGATCGCATGGATAAAACAGGGGAACACAAAGGCATCAAGGATAAATATGCGAAACTGTGCGACTATGTGCACCATAACAATTCTAGCCAGTTCCTAGCCTCGCATGGCGCTGTAGCTTCAAACAACTTCAGAAATGAATACGGAAACATTGTTGCCCTGCAAAAAGATGGCGCTTTCTCTGTGTATAAGTATGGCTCATTTAATAAGCTTGAAATAGTTATTCGTGAAACAATAGACGACATGGTCACGTATGCTAACAGTGTCCAGTTGTCACTTGAGTCTTTGCCGCCATACCCATTTAGCAGTGAATTTATATTAAGAAAAACAGATGGAGATGGTGTGTATACGTCAATCAGCCATACGCAAAATCACAAAAGGTCGCCTATGGGGAAATGTGAAAGAAATGACCCGTGTCCTTGTGGTAGTGGTAAAAAATTCAAAAAATGTTGTTATATGTCGGTGAATTGATGATGTATCTATTCAACGCTGTTAATTGAAAGGGCCAGGGGAGTGAACCGTATACCATTGCGAACTTCCTGGCGAATTCTGAAATTCCGACGTTCATTGATGCCGCCCATGCCATTGCTCACAACAAGGTGATGATCCTGGACGGGAAGGCGGTCATCACCGGGAGCTACAATTTCACGAAGACTGCTGATGAGAAAAACGCAGAAAATTTGCTAATCATCAAGTCCGAGGAGTTGGCGAAGATCTACGCGGAGAATTGGCAGCAGCACTTGAAACATGCTGAGCCGTATACTGCCAAATATTGAAACCGTCTCACAAGGAGACATTAAAATGCCTCACGCCGAACTATCAGAATTTGTTGAGTTACGTCTAAAAAAAGAAATGCTGGATCATGTTGGTCTTCCTGACATCAACTACCCCGTACCCGTTGACGCACTTGACTCATCTCTCGAAAATGGTGGGAATATATCGTTCGCAAGCTTACTATATTGGCTTCAAGTTAAAATAAGCCCGGGAAAACAAGACTGGAAACATTTTAAACCTGCTATGAGTCGATTGGCAGAATTGGTATCACCTCCCGATGATAGATCTGAGGTTGTAGCCAGAAGTGATGAATGGTGGATTGAACTTGGCCCAGTAGACTTGAATTCTGAAATAGTTACAATCCAACGAGAAAGCGAACTAATTGCAGCAATTTCACGCAGAGAAGATGGGAGACTTCGTGTAGCTACTTTTTGGCCAATCGATTCACGTAGCGCTGAAATGCTGTTTGACCTTTCACGGATTCCGAATCCAAATTCTGGCGTCAACATGCGTGAAAACAATTGGGAATACGCTTTAGACGCTTCTGCCGCTACCGGGAATGTCTACGCATCAGAAAGGGGTGATTCATATCTTTCATACTGGAAGTTCGGAATCGGCATCAGTCATGACAAATCCGTCGTAGAGCCATATAGAAAATTTATTGATTTGATCCCACGAAGACCCTCATCAGCCGCAATTGAGCTCGGTGTCTTTTACGAGTTCTCAGCACCAGAATATTAATCCAGAAGAACAAGCCATTGTTTCAGTCTCTCGGTTTCGTATCCAGCGGATGACCATGAACACGCCCACTCAATGATTGACCTGTCCCGTGCAGCTGGCGTGCAGAAGTATTTCGGGTTTGGCTGATTTCCAACTCGAAGCAGGTCAAGGCGGTCGACGTCCCAGCAGGTGAACACCGTTATGTCCTCATCGACATCTGCCGTACCGACCGTGTGCCCCTCACAGGCGAGGCAAAGCATTTCCAACTGAGCGGGTTTAACCTTGAAAAACTCACCGCAAAGCGACCTGGCCAATTGTGCGCCCCGTGGACCATGTTCAGGATCACACCCGTCATTGTGGCGTTGGGAATCATGGAACACCGCGAAAAGTTCAACCACGACAGGATCGGCTCCAGTGGTCTCGGCAAGTTTCAACCCGAACTCGCGGACACGTGCCCAATGACTCAGCCCGTGGATGCCTCTGGGATTCAGGGAATACTCAGCCCAGATCCTTGAAATGAGCTCCGACGAAATGATCATGCGATCCTGGTGCCGGGCGGAAGTGACAGATTAGACATTTGAAAATCCCAGTTTCAAATCTTCGTCAAACGTTAGATTATCCCATCGATTCAAACAGCTTTCTGTGAGTAGATCTGCCGCAGCATTAAGTTTCAAGACTTGGATTGCTTCGTCGGGAAAGAGTTTGAGCAATTGTTCAAACTTATCGCGAGAGTATTTAGACCTCTTCCAGGGTTTGCTGGATTCATAATGTTTTCGAGAGATACCAAGGATCGCCCAAGGTTTTTCGGCAATTAATTCCTCAGAGATTTTACTCATAATTTAGATCTCATTCCTAGGTATTGATAGATTCAAAAATGAAAATTATATCTTTGTGTCTGAATTGAATTCCAGAATTTACTGCCGAAAGGTTTTGGCATTTACCATGGAAAGCACACTTGCTGGTGGCAAGTGCCATGGGTGGCAACTCCAATTCACCAACTTGCCACCAATAAGATACTAATTTTATTGACTAAAACAAACTGGTGGCAGGATGGCAGGTTGGTTTTCAACAATTATATTTTTTAATTATGTTATTTTCTTTCATATGAAATATTTTTAAGTATTGTTATTATATCATTATTACATTAATATTTTCATGAAATAAGTAAATATATTAATACCAAAACATTAAAGAGTATTGATTAAGTAAAAAAATATGAAGAAATAAAAACTGGTCAAGTCCATTTCCAACTTGCCATCTTGTCATCAGGACCATAACTTAAGTGATTTCCATGGCTTACTGGTGGCAGGTTGGTGGGATCCACTTGCCATCAGGGACTACTTGCCACCCCAGTGTCCCCCAAAGCAAAATGTCAACAGCAATGCCATCCTGGTCGTAGTATTCTGCTAAAAAATAGGGAGTTTTGCAACTCCCTAAATACTGAGATCAAGTTCTATCCAAAGAATGAATCTGTATCGTCAATTTTTTTGTTATATTCTGATTTAATTTATTCGCAATCATTCTCAAATTTCTTGTCATTGTCATTCCCAGATTGAGGCATTTGTTCAACTTTCGTGTTTACAGTTTGTAATAGTTTCAAGCTCCAGACACTTCCATTTTTAGTTTCTGACTTTACTGCGACAATACCAAGATCTTCGAGATCTGCTGCATACTTACTTAGCTTGACGCCTAGGCTTATGGGACTCTTTGGCCAATCATTGCTCAGCTTGGATTGATCATCTCCAATATTATTCAATTGAATGAGCATATCTGAAGTGCGACCCTCTATGCTTCCTGCACTTTCTGTCAAAATTTTTACTGCACTGATAAAACTGTTCGCCGACAGCTTTGCTCTTGTGTTCTTAAATTTCATCTGAAGAGCTCTGAAAGACTTCACATATGATTTTGCGTTGTAACCCAGAGCCTCAGCTACGGCTGCGCCAAAACGTTCATAGTCGCCCATTCGAGACAATCCTGCCAGCTCGATGCCAGGCAACAATCTTTTCGCCTCTACAAGAGCTTTTAGACATCCTTCTCGAATTTCAGGAAGATCTTCGCCAAAGTCAGCGTCAAGAATTGTTCTGTCGACGTTTTTGCTCATTGGCAATCTATCAAATTCAAATATCAATGCTCTATCAAGAAAGTCAGGCTCGAAGCTGGGAACATTTATCGAGGTAACAAGTATTTTCTTTTGAATTGACACCTTAAACATGTCCGTATCTACGTAATGCTTTCTTTTGCCGTATGATGTTCCTGTGACAGCCTGACAGATTAAGTCTGACAGCCAGTTGTCAACCTTTCGAACATTGTCAAAGAGTGGTATGCCTGATGAATTCAGTGTTAGGTAGAACCCCTCTTTTGTTTTTACGAAGTCTTCTTTAAGGTGGGTAGTTGGGTCAAAGACGCTTCTGAACTTGCTCGCAGTGCTTGTCTTTCCGCTTCCTTCCTGCCCAACAAAGCAGGTAACGGGTTGGTTGATTCTTGCCAGCGGACTGAGGCACAAGTCGACCAGGAGCAACATTTGTTGAGCAGAACTGCTGCAGTTCGCGTATTTCAAGAATTTTTTGGCATCTCCCCATGGGCCTGAGATCTTAATCGGAAGTTTTTCACTATTCGTTTTAAATATTATTGGACTATCTTTGATTTTTGTGTACATTGTGTCGTCGATTCTTAGGACATTTCCTTCTTCATCTGCCATGTCGATGTAATCAAACCCTCTCTCGAAGCCAAATCTGAGTCCAGACCGTACTGCTTTTCCATTTCCATCGCCGTATGCACTTGCATAGAATTTGGCATTAGATAAAAATTGGGACGGCATAATTTTATGACATTTGTCTCTGTACGCGAGAATCAAGAAGTTGCTGAATTCTTTCGAGTTGACCTCGATAAATTTCGAGTCGGGTGTAATTTTGGCATATATGCAACCGTCCTGGTCTTTCGCAAACTCGAGACTTTCGAGCAAGTCAACAACCTGCTTGTCCTTGTTCTGTTTTTGTTCCTTCGTCATCTTTTTCTCCAGATTAATTTTATTCCAAAAAGTGAGGCGAGCTTTCGCCCGCCTTACTCTGAAATAATCTAATTGTTATTTTCTGCTTCTGTAGTATTAATCTTTTAAAGACGTGTACCCTTTTACAAGGGCCTCAAAGGTTACGCCACTAATTACGAGCTCCGGGTCAACGTTTCTGCTTTCATCCATTTGTTTCTGCACTGCGCAGCCGCTTTGCATTGCTGCGTGGTAATCAAATTTGATATCAATTCCAGATTCGGCCATCACTCCATTTACGCCGGAAAGAGCATTTAAGACTGCGTTAAATTCTTTCAGTTTGTTTACTATTCTTTCGTTTTTTAGTCCATTTTTTCTTACCATTTGTTTCTCCGTGGTTAAATTGTTGTCTGTGTTGAATTTCCCATTGTTGAAATTCCAATTTACTTAGCTTCACCGCCTTCAAGATTTTCAAGCTTTGCGTAATTTCATGTTACTGCCATCCGTGTTTCGCTACGTTCTGCACGACCGCCTTGGTCAGGCTAGGAGGTCTGCTGGGGGGCGTTACCCTTCACAATCTCTATACGAAAAACTCCATTGGCTTTGGCGAGGTCTTGCGTAGGTGCAACTGAGAGGTCCTACACATCCTTGGCTCTGCCTAGTTCTCGAAAATCGTGGCCAGTGGTCTGCCCCCCCATCTAAGTTCAGTAAGTACACGTGCGATGGCTTCGCGCTTCTTAAATTTCGAACAATCTCAGGTTTCCACCATCATCGACAAATGCCAGGTTTATTTCATAAGGGCTAACTTTTCTGATTTTCATTATGTGTCTTTTGGCTTCACAATACTTCATAGTTTCAACGAAATTTGGACTGTCAAAGACATGCAGTGTCTCTGGGTCCATCACATACGCCTTGTCTTCATAAAGAGCCCAAACAACAAATCGATGATACCGTTTCATTTCTGCCGTTAAATCGTAATAGTTCAACATGCTATCCTCGCTTTTTGTAAGATGCTAGAAGATGTGCCCGTAAGTTTTTCCGGTTCGAGATTTTTCATTTACTTTTTGGAGTTTTCAAAATCCTCCTTTTCAACATTTTGATTGCGCAGGTTTCGATTCCATTTATGATCTGCCCAGGCGGTCGCTTCTGGTTTGGTCTATGCCTTCACTATCTCTATATGAAAAACTCCAAGGACTTCGGCGAGGTCTAGCGTAGGTGCAACTGATAGGTCCTACATAATCTTGGCCATACCAAGTTCAACGAAATAGGGGGCCGGTTACCCGACCCCCATCTAAGTTCACCCTACATAGGCCAGCGACGTCCAACATAGGTCCAAGTTCAGCCTACGCACGTCCAACTGCGCCAGCTTCGACCTACATAGCCTCTCAGCTGTCGTTAGCGCTGGGCTTGGATCCCGCCTTGGGCTTCCCCCGTTTCCCGGCAGGCTTCATCGTCCAGCCGGTTGTGGTCCAAATCATGTTCAAGGTCTTGCGATGCACACCACGGCGAGACACTTCAAGGCGATACTCGCCCTTGTCGGCATTGCCCTTTATGGTGAGGATCGTGTCCGCCAATTCCCGGTTTTCCAGTGTCATCACTTCCTTCGCAATCTTCTTTTCCAACTTGCGATGCATGTAGAGAGGGACGATGACCGAAACACCATGAGCGTGTCCGAACTTCTTGAGACCCTCCAGGTAGGACTTGGCTCCGGCCATGACCGCGGGCACCTTCTGTTCTGCAAAAGTCCTTTCAAGGTACGACTGGAGGACGCCATCGATCAAAATGACCGACTTGGTGTGAACCGTCTCGACCCTTTCGTTAAAGGCGTTGAGGCTCTTCTGATGAGCATCCTTCTTTTCGACCATCTTAGTCCACAATCCTGCGGCATCCTCAGGAAGCAAATTTTCTTCCTGCATCAGAGTCAGCTCGGCATCACGCTCCATGTCGTGAAGGTAAAACATGTCTCCAGGTTTCTGGATCGCATGGTCACCCAAGAGGGGCATTCCGGTTTCTACGGATTTTGCCATGGCGAGCATAAAGCTCTTTGCTTTAAGGTCATTCGGCATGATGAACACGGTAAGACCGATCGGCAGCACATCCTGTATGATGTATCTGGGCGGGGTAAGCTGTCTGCTGGTTCTGTCCTTCAGGCAGCATGCATCATGTGCAAGAAAGCGACTTTCATCCATCTCGTCCTCGTCGATGGGGTCAGCGATCCCAACGGGAGAGCGAGTTTGAGGTGCCTGGTCGACCTTGGGTGCGGCGGCGACAGCTTCGATGCCAGTCGACGCTTCCAGCGTGGAGGAAACCTTGTCGCTGTTGTCATTGGTGTAGGAAGTTGCCAGATCTTCGGCCACCTCAGCCATGTTATCGGCAGGCACAGCGGTTACATCATCAAGGCTTGTGGTCCCCAATTTCTTCGGTGGTGCAAACGGCGGGATGAAGTTGGGGTTGGCCGTTGTCATGGCACCGAAGGTAGCATGAACCTTTGCTGCCTCTTCTGTTCCAGGCGCGTTGGGTTTCTCAAATGGCGGTACGAATTTGGAATTGTCATTGTCGCTCATGGCGATCCTCCACTCAAGAGTGTTCCCTCAATGCTCTGCAAAGAGGGGAAGCCACTGGCCTCAACTCTCTAGGGCTACGCATGGCGTAGCTTGGCTACTTTCCGTGTAGCCAAACAATATTTTTCTTATTTTTTGAATAACTGTCTGGAATGATATGATTTGAAATTTACATTCTGGGGGCGCTCACCCTGTATGATCATGTGACGATCAACTGCGTGGAGAAGGGTAGGGAGAGCAGGAAGAGTAGGGGGACTCACCTGTGACTCACCTTTTAGGGGCAAATTCAAGGTGAGTCAGCGTAATCCAACACAACTCAGCATCAATTAAATTAAGTAGTTGCGACTATGGCGGCCGGTTATTCATGGACTCAAAATCCGCCGGTCGCAAGGCCTTGGGGGTTCGAGTCCCCCTCCCGGTACCAGGACGATCTCGCAGGGATCGAGCGGCCAGCTGTTTGGCGGACTCGGTCCCTTTCGTTTTGTTCCTCGGCTGACCAAACGGATGAAGGCAATCTAGGGTTGCCTCCCGACTATCCCACCAGCTGCTCCACATCCACCCCCAGCGCCGCCGCAACCTTGGCGAGCGTGGCCCGGCGCGGTTTGGCCGTGCGCGCCTCGATCTGTTCCAGCGCGGCCTTGGAGATGCCCATCCTGGCCGCCACCTGTTCCTTGGTCAGGCCCAGGTGCTCGCGCCAGGCGCGGGACAAACTCTTGCGGCCCGAACCGGCCAGCTCTGCGACTTCCTGCGGAATGTTCGTGGTGTCGTTGCTCATGGCCCGGCATAGAACGAAACCGGAGGCCCTGTCCACGCCGCACCCGGCGCCGGGCTAACGCTTCCCGGCTCCTCCGGCGATTTTGAGCAGTGTCCGCTCGTAGCCCAGGGCGATCTGGTCCCAGTCGTAGGTGGTGCGGATGCGCTCCATGGCCCGCCCGCGGTAGCCGTCCAGCTCTCCGGCGTGCTCCAGGCTCCAGCCCATGGCCTGGGCCAACTTCTCCTCCTCGGGTTCGAAGAAGATGCCGCAGTCGTCCAGCACCTCCCGGTTGAAGAGCACGTCGCGGGCCATGACGAAACACCCTGCGGCCATGGCCTGCAGGAGCGCCGGATTGGTTCCCCCCACCTCGTTGCCGTGCACGTAGGCGAAGCAGTTGCCCATCAGCTCGGCCAGCAGTTCCTTGTCGTAAATGAACCCGGGCAGCAGCACGCTCGGCCCGGCCTCACTCTCGATACTACCGGCGTAAACGCTCGGGTAGGGGCAGCCGCCCACCAGCACCAGCTTCTTGCCCGTCTGCAGGTGCTTGAAGGCCCGCAGGGTGAGCAGCGGGTTGTTCTCCGGTTCGAAGCGCGTGACCTGGAGGAAATACCCGCGCGGCTCAAGCCCCATCCGCGCAAGCCTGCCGGTGGCCGGTGCCGAGGCGGGATAGGCCCCGTAGGCCACGGTGTCGGAATCCGTGTCGTGCACGTCGCGGTAGTAGTCGCCCAGGGCAGCGGAGTCCGTGATGAGCCTGTCGGCGAGCAGGCAGCCCAGCTTCTCGCAGATGCGGTAGTAGGCTTGCGCCTTCTTGCCCCACTTGGCCCGCTTCCACTCCAGGCCGTCGGGGTTGAGCGCCACATGCCGGCCGAGAAGCTTGTAGAGGGCCATCAACGGGGCGTTGGCCGCGTTGAAGACCATGTGCGCGTCGTGCCTGGGGAACAGCGAGTGGACGATGCTCAGGAAGGTGTGGCTTAGAGTCTCCACCGCCTTGCCGCGCAGGCTCGGCAGATAGACCGCGTACATGCCCAGGGGCCTGGGATCGCGCTCCGGGTAGAGGTGCTCCCGGCAGTACAGGGTCACGTGGTGCCCCCGGGTGGCCAGGCGCTTGCCCACCTCCTCCACGCAGGTCTCGAAGCCGCCGTAGCGGCAGGGGGCGCCGCGCGTGCCCACCAGGGCGATGCGCAGCGGACGCCAGGCTGGTGCGTCGCTCATAAGTCCGAGATCCTTTTCAAACCCGGGGTGTTCTGTCCCAGTTGGCCACCCGCCCGAAGCTGGCCGCCACATGCACCCAGACGCGCCACGCGGCGTAGGCCGGGATCATGCCCAGGGCCTGCAGATCCGCCAGGGAGGCGCGCCGTCCGCTCAAGCCCAGCAGGAAATAGCCCGCATGGGCGCAGCTCAGCGCCAGGGCGGCCTGGAGCGGCGCGGCCGGGCCTCCCGCCAGGGCAAGCGGCAGGGCCAGCACCGCGAGCCCGCAACAGGCGGCGAAATTGAGCGAGAAGGGGGGCATGGCCAGATAGAGCGCGTAGGCCGCGCCGAGGCAGTCCCGTTCGGCGAGGCGCTGGCGCATGAGGCGCCCAAGCGGCCCCTTGGCCTCTGATTCCCCGGCGGACCAGCGGCGGCGCTGCACCAGGGCCGAGGCCATGTCCGGGGGCATGTACTGCTGGCTGACGGCCAGGGGGTCGTAGTGGATGCGCTCCCCGGCCGCCACGAAGGCGATTGTTGCGTCCAGGTCCTCCGTGAGGGAGCGCCCGGGCCAGCCGTGGCGCTCCACCACGCCGCGCGAGAGGCAGATGCCCGTTCCGCGCAGCGGCACCGAGAGCCCGAGCAGCTCCAGGCCGGGGTATTGCCACAAGTTCTTCAGGGTCATGGCCATGGAGGTCAGGCGGGTGAACCAGGTGCGCTCAGGCTCCAGCACGTCGTAGCGGCCCTGGACCACCTCCCGCCTCAGGGAGGTCCAGCCCGCCATGCGCGGCAGAAAATTCGCCGCCGGGCGCGAGTCCGCGTCGAAGAGCACCACGGCGTCGAAGCCGCCACGCTCCCGGATGGCTGCAAGACCGAATTCCAGCGCGTAGGCCTTGCCCCGGCGCTGCGGGTCGTCGCGCTCCAGGCAGACGGCCCCTGCCAGGCGCGCCTCGGCGGCGGTGGCGTCTGTGCAGTTGTCCGCCACCACGAACACCCGGAGGTTGTCGGTGGGATGCGCCGAAGCGAGAATCGCCCTGACGGTTCCGCCGATCATGAGTTCCTCGTCGTGCGCGGGCACCAGCACGGCCAGACGCACATGGAGGGCCTGCGGAGGCTGCCCGGCCTTGCGCAGGTTTCTCAGTGAGGCCAGCGCGAGCAGCCCCAGCGCCGCCAGCCACAGCGCCAGCGGGGCGAGACAGAGAAACAGCAGCGCGGCGGCCAGGGTCATGCGGCCGCCTTGCGGGCTTCAAGCAGGATGGAGTTGCCCCTGCTGCGGGGCAGAAGGTCGGCCAGGCCCAGGAGCATGGCCGGGAACAGGGTGAGGGGCCGCACCAGCCGGTCCAGCGTGCGCGACTTCCAGCACAGGCTGTTGAGCTCGAACGCCGCCTCGCCCGGGGGCGAGAAGGTGGGCTCGGGCGCCCTGGGTTGGAGCCCGGCCCCGGCCACCAGCGAGGTGAGTTCCTCGGGTGTGTATTCCTCGCGGACGTGCCCAGGGTCGGTGTGGGACTTGAACCAGGGCAGGAAGCGGCGCTGCAGCGAGCGCCGCAAGGGCACGTGCAGCACCAGCCTGCCGCCCGGGAGCATGCTGGCGGCGAAGAACTCCATGAGGGCGCGGTCCCGGGGGATGTGCTCCAGAACGTCCGCGCAGTAGATCAGGCCGAAGCGCGGGGAGGGGACCATGTCCTGGAAGTCGCCCTGCACGGCCTCCACGTTGGCGAGGCCCGCGGCCTTGGCCCGCGCCCTGAGGTTCCGGACGTGCCCCGAGTCGATCTCCATCCCCAGGAAGGATGACTGTGGATGCCTGCGGGCCATGGCCAGCAGCAGGTAGCCCTCGCCGAAGCCGAACTCCATCACCTGCGGGGGGACGCGCTCACGCTCCAGGGCGCGCAGCATATGCAGGGAGCGCAGCCGGGTGTGAACGGACGTGACACCCGTGAGGGAGCGGAGCAGCCCGTCCCCCTCGCTGTTTCGCCTGTAGCCCATGCCCAGGGTGAAATACACGTCAAGTCCAGACATCGGTTCCCCTCCGGAAATTGATGCGGGGGGCGCGCTTGTCGTGCGCGCCCCCCGCATGGGCAGTGGCGCTACTGCACCGGCGTGGAATAATGGACGATGGCGACACCCGCGCCCGGCAGCGTGAAGGTGGGGCCAGTCTTGGCGTAGGTGGTCGCCTTTACGGCGTCGCCCTGCTCGTTGGTGGTCATCGCGGTGGCGGCGCCGAGCACCCAGAGAGAGAAGGTGGACACCATACCGGTCTGGGCGTCCCGTACGTCGAGCACGAAGGGGGTCTTGGGAGTGCGGTTGACCACCAGCACCCAGACGTCCGAGCCCTTCGTGAAGGACTGGGCCCATACCGCCGGCACGGACATGCCCGAGGGGACGTTGCCAACCGTTTTGTAGCTCATGAGAGGGGCGTTGACGGTGGTAGAGAGGGCGTCGGCCCCGGTCATGGGCTTGAGCGCCTTGTAGAGCAGCCCCGACGGCCTGAGCCTGGGGTCGTTCCAACTCTTGACCAGCCCGAAGTTGTTGTTGCCCACCATGGACCAGAAGTTGGCCTGGGAGATGCCGTTGACCGCGCTGTACCCGACCATCTGGGCCACGTACCCGGCCTGGACCAGGGCGGTGCTGAAGCGCCAGTTGTTGGTGGCGTTGTCCATGCCCACGTTGAATTCCGTGACGAACAGCTGGGCCTTGGGGTTCTTCGACTGCACAAGGGTGCGCACGCTGGCCATGTTCTTGGCCAGGGCCACCGGGGCCGCCATGATGGCCTTGACCGTGTCGTCGTCGGTGGTGAGCGCGCCGAAGGGGGCGTAGAGGTGCAGCGAATAGAAGTCAGCCGTCGCGGCGGTGGCGGACACCACGGCGGCGTTCCAGGTGTTCTCCTCCGGGATGACGTATTTGCCCCAGGTGGTGCCGATGAGGCTGCCTTCGAGGATCGCGCCGACCTTCACCGAGGGGTCCACGGCCTTGAGAGCCTTGGAGAAGGCTATGAAACTGGTGCCGTAGGCGGCAGCGGTGGTGTAGGAGGGGTCGTCCGGCAGATAGGATTCGTTGCCCACCTCCCACCACGGGGTGGAGACGTTCTTGCTCTGCAGGTAACTCAGCCAGGCGGCCGCTTCGGAGGGCGGCTGTGTCAGGTTGGCCGTAATCATGCCCTTGGCCGAGAGGGCCTGGAGGATGGCGGCGTACTCGTCGCTGCCGCAGTACATCAGCTCAGGGGTCTTGACGTAGTTCAGGCTCGTGCTCCTGGCGCCCAGGGCCCCGATGCCGTTGCGCCAGGAGTAGATGCTCGCGAGCAGGCCGCCGGGGTAGCGCAGCGTCGGAGGCCCAAGTTGCTGGGCCGCGGCGATGGCCGCGGGCTGGAGCTGCGTGGTGCCGGGCGTCAGCAGCCCGTCACAGCCCGAGGTCCACTGAACGTTCGCCCCGAGCAGTTCCAGCGGGAAGCTGCCCTTGACCGCCCGGCGGTCCAGGCTGATGTGGTAGGTGGCCGCCAGTGATTCGGTCTCGTTGTCCCCGAGCACGAAATAGCAGGCGACAAGCATCGCGCAAATGATGAGAAGACGTGTGCGGGTGTGCATTCATCGCTCCTTTTGGGGGAAAAGCACCCGAAGATTGTTGCCGTGCCACCGCAGCCTGTCCCTGTTTCCTGGGGTCGGACGCAGGGAGTACGCCAGCAGCCAGATCAGCCACTTCACGAGCGAACCGGCCATTTCGACCCCGCAAAGAGCCAGCGCTTCAGCGAATCCGTGATGGAGGATGTAGTAACGTCTGTGTCCGGCCGCGATTCTCGCCAGGCGCGCCGTGGAGGCTTCCCCTCCGGAGCTGGCCGCTACGCCGTGGACCACGCAGGTCATTGGATAGAGATAAGCATGGCGGCCCCTGGAGGCTAGACGCTTCTGCAGCTCCAACTCCTCCCCGTAGAGAAATATGGATTCGTCAAAGCCACCTGCGGCTTCAAAATCCGTGCGGCGGACCATCATGGCCGCGCCGACAACCCAATCCACCCTCGTTGGTTCGTCGAATTCCGTTGGACCGTGGAAGAAGGCCAGGGCCTCGGCCGCGCGGGGCCACACCCGCCTCAAGCGATCAGCCAGGAAGTCCCTGCCGGCCAGGATGCGAAGCAAGCCCGGAAATCGCGCCGCCGCGTGCTGCGGGGCCCCGTCCGGCCCTATGAGCGCGCTCCCGGCCACGGCGGCGTCCGGCCGGGTGTCCAGGAAGCGGGCCAGGATGCCGGGCGTGTCCTCCTGGAGCGCGGCGTCGGAGTTGAGAAAGAACAGGTACTCGCCCCGCGCGTGGCGCGCGCCCAGGTTGCAGCCCCCGCCGAAGCCCCGGTTGCGGCCCGAGACGACGATCTGCACGGGGCCCGGGGCCGCTTCGAGCGCCTCCAGGCTCACGGGGCCGGAGGCGTTGTCCACCACGATGGCTTCCGTGCGGCCGGGGTCCGTGTGCCGCCACACGCTCTCCAGGCAGGCCAGGGTCAACTCCGGGGTCCGGTAGTTGACCACGATGACCGATACGGACGGCGCGTTCATTTCAAAACGACGAAAGTGCGCAGCACGCTCGGTATGATGAGGCCGTTGCGCATGTAGGCCCACACCTGCCAGACGTACCGGCCCGGCTGCCTGGCCTGGTAGATGGCGGTGTTGGTCTTGCCCTCGGCGCTCAGGCCCGGGCGCAGGGTTTCGCGCAAGCCCCCCTCGCGGTCCACGGAGACTTCGTAGCGGGCCACCGCTGAGGGGTCGGTCCCGGCGGGGTGCCAGCCCAGGGTGATTTCCATGCCCTGCCTGAACACGGCTCCAGTCTGGGGGAAGGCTTGGTAGACCTGGTCGGACCGGAACTCCGTCTGGGGTCCGGCCGTGGGGAATTTCCACTTCTCCTCTTGCGGGTTCTTCACGTGGCGCTCGTAGACCTCGCCCTGGCGGCTCAGCCCCTGCGTGTTCACGGGTTCGTTGGATTGCTGGCCCGCCGCGCGCGCATTGACGCACAGGAGGGGCAGGGCCAGCAGGACTGCGGCGCAGGCAAAGAGGTGTTTGGCGTTCATTTCTGCCTCGGCACGAGCTTGAGGTATGTCGCGTTCTCGTCGGGAGACGCGGTGTGGCGGAAGCGCTCCTCGCAACGCAGGCACGGCAGGGGATTCTTGTCGCCGTGCAGGGCCTTGCGCAGCTTGCGGTAGCCTCCGCCGTTCCAGATGGCGTCGAAGGATTGTTCGCGCAGGTTGCCCATGACGTACTGCGGGGCGAAGCAGCAGGCCCGGACGTCGCCCTCGAAGGATATCATGGCGTACTGCCAGGGGTAGCGGCAGGGAGGCAGGGCCGCCGGGGCGGGTGTCTGTCCGAAAATTTTCGGCAGCTCCAGGCGGATGCGGCGGTCCCGGGCCTCCATGGCCGCCTGCGCGAAACTCTCGGCGCACAGGGCCGGGTCCCCCAGCAGGCTCTGGGCGGCCATGTCCTCGTCCCAGGCCACCAGGTGGGAGGCCTTGATGGCGTCCACCCCGGCCTCGTCCGCCATGCGCACCAGCGCGGGCAGCTCGGCCACGTTGCCGCGCATGGTCACGAACTCGATGTGGATATGGGGCCGGGAGGAGCCCGAGGCGTCGCGCTCCTTGACCACTTCGCGCAGGTTGCCCCAGACCTTGCCGAAATCGGAACCAGCGCGGATGGACTCGTAGGTCTCCGCAGTGGCCCCGTCCACGGAGAAGACCACGTAGGCAAGGGGCCTTGCGGAGCGGGAGACGATCCTGCGGTACATCTTCGCGTCCATGAGCAGGCCGTTGGTGAAGAAGCCCACCCGCCCGCAGCGGAGCCTGGGCAGCATGTCGTGGAAGGCCCTGGACATGATGGGCTCGCCGTAGCCGAACAGCGCTATCTCCTGCACCGTCCCCGAGAGCTCCACGACCTTGTCGCACAGGGCGGGGTCCATGTCCCCCAGCTTGAGCTCGGTGGAGTGGCGGGAGCAGAAGGTGCAGTTGATGTTGCAGCGGTTGGTGACCTCCACCTGCATCATCCACGGCCGGGCGCTGTACGGCAGGCCCAGCTTGCCGCAGAGCACGGAGCCGAAGGTGTTGGCCTGGATGCCTGGGGAGGACTGCCCGAAGAGCGCCTCCACCTTCTGCAGGAAAGTCGTCTCGGGATTAGTGGGCACGGTGTGTCTCCATCTGTTTTTTCAGGTCGCGCTCCAACCCGGCGGCTATGGCCGTCCAGTCGAACCGCTCCACGCACAGCCTCCGGGCCTCCTCCGAAAGGGCGTCGGCCAGCCCCGGCTCCTCCCGGAGGGCGCGCAGCGCCGCCAGCGTCTCAGCGGGGCCTTCCGCGAACAGCGCCGACTTGCGGTGCTCGAGAGGCAGGCCCTCGGCGCCCACCGCGCTGGTGATGACCGGCAGCCCCGCCGCCATGGACTCCAGAATCTTCAGGCGAGTCCCGCCGCCGATGCGGAAGGGAGCGACGGAGGCGGCGCATCCAGCGTAGAGCGGGGCCAGATCCTCCACGAAGCCCGTGAAGCGCACGTCCGGCCCGGCCAGGTCCGAGAGGTCCATCCCGGCCGTATCCCCCGCCACGGTCAGGCTCACGCCGGGCACCGCGCGCCGCAGCAGGGGCATGTGTTCGCGCACGAAATGCCGGACGGCGTCCAGGTTGGGGGCGTGCCCCATGCCGCCCACGAACAGCAGCGAGGTACTGCCCATGGGGCGGGGGCCGGGAGAGGGCCTGATGGAGGCCGTGTCCACGCCGTTGGGCGCGACGATCACCCGGGCCTGCGGGGCCAGGGCGCGCAATTCGCCGGCGTCGTGCCCGGACATGGCCACCACCGTGCGGAACCGGCGCAGCTGGCGCGTCTCCTCCAGTTTCCAGAGCCTGTAGCGCAGCCACAGGAGCAGCTTGCCCGGCCAGGGCGCCACCTGGAAAGCCCGTCGCTTGGGCACGAAGGAGATGTCGTGCTCCACAAGGGCGGCACGGGGCCCCAGGGCCTCCAGCACGTCTTCGGGCGCGTTCAGGGCCATGAAGAAGAACTCCACCAGCAGCGCGTCGTACCCGGGAGCCAGCTTCCGCACGGCCCGCTCGTGGAAGGGGTGGCGCACCAGGGCGGCGAACAGGGGGGTGCCCGTCAGGCACATGGCCGCCACCCGCGCCAGCCGGGCCAGCTTGTCGCCCAGGGGGGCGGCCTGCGCTCCGGTCGCGCCCACGGTGCGCAGTTCCAGATCGCTGAACCAGCTCCGGCATTCGGTGATGTGCTCGCGCTCCCCGGCGGTGACGTTGCCCACGAAACCGATCTCGTTGCCGTTGGCCTTGAGCGCGCGGATAAGCCCGGCCAGGCGCACCCTGGTGCCCGTAGTGGGCGGCAGCGGGAACACGGGGCTCAGGATGAGGATGCGCACGGCGCACCTCCTCTCTCAGCGAACAAGCGCAAGGCGCAGCGCAGCGGGGCCGGGCGCAGCACCCCCACGAGCGCGAGCCAGCCCAGGAACAGGGCCGGAGCGGCCAGGGCCGATGCCACGGGGGGCAGCCAGAATCCCACGGCGATCCCAGAAACAGCGCCCGGGAGCGACAGGGCCATTGCGGAGGCGAGCCCCAAGGGGAATATCCTGGTTCCCACGTACCACATGTGAAACAGCGCGATGGAACCCATGGCGATCAGCCCGGCCCAGGCCGCGCCCTCCAGCCCCCCCAGGCGCACGCCGAGAATGTACAGGGCCAGGGTGCCTGCCGTGCCCCAGGAAACGATCCTCAGGGCCGTGCGCTCCTTGCGGCAGGATTGAAGCAGGAAGCCCAGGAGGCCGTTGATCGCGTGCAGGGGCAGCATGAAGGCGAGCACTGCCAGCAGCCCTCCCGCCTGCACGAAGCCGGGGCCGAACAGCAACGGCACCAGTTGGCTGCTGGCCCCGTACAGGAACAGGCTGACGGCCGTGCACACCACGGCCAGCAGCCCGGCGCTGAAGCGGGTCAGCTCCCGGGCGTGCCCGTCAGTGGCGTGCATGGTCCGGGAGAGGGCGGGGTAGATGGCGGCCACGAGGCTCTCCGGCATGAGGAAGGTCAGCGACACCAGACGCATGGCTGCGCCGTAGATTCCGGCGGCGGCCTCCCCCATGAACAGCGAGACCACGATGATGTCCATGCGGAAATAGAACGTCGCAACCAGGACCATCATGCCGAAGGAGGGAATGCCGCGCAGCAGCGCCCGGGCCTTCTCGCGGCTGAGAACCGCCAGGCCGGGGCGCCCGTCCCGCAGCATCAGCAGGGCGCAGATGCCGGAGAGGCTGCGCGAGACCACGTGAATGACCAGCAGCGATTGTAGGCCATACCCCAGGGTCAAGGCGGCCACGCTGGCTCCGACGCGCAGCCCGTTCTCCAGCGCGCTGAGCGCGACCATTGGCTTGGAGCGGCCCTGCGCGATGAAGGCCGATTCTGCGACCTGGCCAAGGACGGCCCCGGGCAAGCCCGCACCTACGATGGCCGCGCCCTGCACCATCCCCGGGGAGTAGCCCGCGGCAACGGTGAAGGCCACGAACAGCGCCCAGGCCAGCAGCGAACCCGGAAGCATCACGGCGAGCGAGGCCCCGATCCATTGCGGGCCGTGCTCCTTGTCCACCGAGATCTCGCGTGTGAGCATCGGGCCCAGGCCCAGCGTGGCCACGGCCTGGAAAACCAGGATCAGGCTCATGAGCAGGATGTAGAGGCCGAAGTCCTCCAGGCTCAAGCGTCTGGCGCAGTACCAGAACAGCACGAAGGAGAACAACGGCTGCAGCACCCGGGCCAGGAACAGCCCCGCGCCTGTCTTGAGCAGTTTCGCCATTGCCATGCACCTTCAATGCGTTACCGAAATACTCCCCCGGCCCTGGCATGCGCAAAGGGCGGAAGGATCATGTGAACACTTTCCGCAACAGTGGAATGCGCGGAATCACATTGCGCTGCGTCCAGATTGGTCCCCAGATGCCGACGGTCATCAGCACGGGCAGGATCAGGAGAAAGGCGTGGCCGTCCCAGGATACGAAACGAAGGATCAGCCCCCTGGCCACGTTGATGAAGATCGTGTTGAACAGATAGATCGGGTACATGTACTGCCCGAGCAGGGCCAGTAACCGGGAGCGGACCACCGGGCCGGTCCGGCAGAGCCCGTGCAGCGCGGGGATGGCGCATACGGATACGGGGAAGTCGTTCATGGTCACGTTCACCGCCAGGGCGCACATCCCGGCGAAGACGAGCAGGAGCAGCCACACGTACTTGTCCACGATGCGCAGATAGGCGGGGTAATGGTCGTATACGGCGATCCCCAACACCAGGAAGATGAAGTACCTTCCGCACAGGTTGAGCGCCAGGAAGTCCGGCAGCGGCAGGAAGTGGAGCACCAGCGCCGGAAGGATCAACAGCTCGGCCCGGCCGCGGGCCAGGCGCAGCAGGGGTGGGGCGACGGCGCTGAACAGGAACAGCACGTAGATGAACCACAGGAACGAGGCGTACGGGCTCGTTTTCGGCGAGATGAACACGGTGAGGTATGCGCTGAAGCCCGACAGAGGCTCGCCCACGTTGCCGATGCTCTGCACGGTCATCTTCCCGGCGAAGATGATGGTCGCCATGACGACGTAGGCCGGTATGAGCCGCCAGAATCTTTTTTTCAGGAATGCCGCGTAGTCGTCCAGGGTCTTCGGGAGCCCGCTCAAGGCCATGGTGATGCCCGTGATGAAGAAGAAGAACTGCATCTGGTACCAGTAACTGACGTGATACAAGAAGATGTACCAGTCGTTTCCGGCCGGGAACTGCATGTTGTAGGAGTGGTTGAACACCAGGAAGAGCATCAGTAGGCCCCTCCCGATGTCCAGGTCCGGGTGGCGTTCCCTGGCCATCAGCGGCGTCCTTCACCGGCTGCGGGAGCCGCCAGGATCGCCCTGGACAGCAGCACGATCACGCCCAGGTGCCACCAGAGCTGGCTGGCGATTTCCAGCTTGCGCAGACTCGGGCCGAACATGTCGGCCACGAAATATCCCGACAGGCCGGACAGAAGCGCGGCCAGCAACAGCGCGTGCTCGCCCCCGCCCTCCCGCTTGAAGGCGTTCCAGCCGAACACGGCGACGGACAGGAGGAAGAGCAGGTAGGCTCCCAGGCCGAGCAGCCCGATTTCGGAGGCCATGAGCAGGTAGATGTTGTGCACCACCGGGGCCAGGCCGGCTGCTGCCTCGTAGATGTTGTAATACCCGAACTCGGGCCCGGCCATGTTGAAGTTGTTGAGGCCGACTCCGACTACCGGGAATGTCTCGATCATGCTTATCGCCAGGTTGTTCAGGTCGGCGCGCGCGGAGATGTTCACCGGGTCCGAGAGGACTATCTTGTCGTATATCTGGCCGGAAAGGCTCGCCAGAACCACCAGGGCGGCGGCCGTCATGCCCGCCAGCAGCTTGCTGTGGCGCTTGACCCAGGCCCGGCCCTGGGGCGTGCATGCGATCAGAACGAGGAAGACGACGACCGTGGACGCCGCGGCCAGGAAGCCGCCGCGCGAGAGGGTCAGCAGCAGGGAGGCGAAGGCGCTGCCCGCCGCGAGCAGGAAGAGCAGCCTCTTCGCGCCACGGGTGGAAAGGGCCATGACGGAAACCGGCATGAGCAGCGCGGCCATGGGCACGGCCAGATAGTTGGGGTGGCGGTAGGTGCCGCCTACGCGCAGCACGAGGTCCGCCCCGAGCTTCTCCCTGAATCCGGCCACCTGGATGCCCAGGAAGGAAAAGGAATCCGGCAGTGCGTTCACGTACTCGGCCAGGACGACCGCGAACTCAAGGATCAGGCTGGCGCCGAGGCCGTAGAACATGGGCAGGAGGGATCGCTCGAAGACCGTGTCGCTGTCCATGTTGTCCAGGTGGAAGGCCACGATGAGAAAGAGCAGGCAGCATTTGAGCTCGAACACGAACTGGGTGAAGACCAGTTCGGAGTCGATGGCATTGTAGAGCGACAGGAGCAGGGTGAGAAAATAGACGCCGAGCAGCACCAGCTGGACCTTCGGCAACGGAGCGCGGGCTCCCTGGCTTTTCTCCCCGGCCGGGGCAACGAACAGCAGCGCCAGGAGGCAGAGGTCCATGAGGCTGACGTAATAGGCTGGAATGCCGCCCAGGAAGAGGTAGTAGTCCTCTCCGACGAAGAACTTCCTGGGGTTGAACACCAGGGCGAATCCCACCGTGAAGAGCAGCATGTTCCTGACGTAGCCCGTCCTGCTGAAGGCGATCAGGGCCGTGATCCCGGCCATGACCAGCACCAGGAAGATGTAGGCGTTGGGCTGGCCGACCGGCATGAACAGGGGGGCCAGCCCGGCGGCCGCCGCCAGAAGCACCATGGGCGCGATGTGCTTGAGAGAGGATAGCATGGCTTGATCCCCCGGATGGCGCTAATGGAAACGCCAGCGCCAGTTGAGGAGGTAGTTCGGGTCTTCCTGGGGCTCCCGTTTGCCCAAGGGCTCGGCCGGGACCCCCCCGACGATGGTGAAGGGCTCCACGTCCTTGACCACCACGGCCCCGGGGAGCACGACGGCCCCCCGGCCGATTCTGCACATGATCACCATGGAGCGCGCGTAGATGACTGCGTGGTCCTCGATGACGACCGGGCGCATCTGCATGGCGAACCCCTCCGCGCAGCCTATTTTGTGGCCCCCGACGCCGATGAACACCTGCATGGCGATGTTGACGTTGTTGCCGATGGTCAGCCCGCCGCCGGGATATCCGACCCCGGCCAGGAACAGGTCCGCCCCGATGCAGGTGTTGTCTCCTATGCTCACGCCGGGTCCAGGCACGCCGTGGATGCGCAGACGCTCGTGCAGGGAGGTGTCCTTGCCGATGGCCCAGCGCATGATGTTGCGGTAGAACCACAACCTGAACCAATGGCTCGGAACGTGGCAGACAACGTGGTTGGACACGTAGCTGATCACGTCCAGAAACAGGTCGTGGAACGAGTCCGGGAGCAGGCTGCGCGCGGCGCGCCTGACCTCGGCTGCTGTGAGTCCCATCGCGGCTCCCTGTCCCGCCGGCCTAGTGATAGAGCCAGGTCGGGATGTGGAAGCGCCGGAAGTTGAGCACTCCGCCCACCACCTTCGCCCGGGCCAGGTGCAGCTGGTTCATGGTGGCGTGCACCACGGCCTTGCGGGTTTTCTCCGACTTGGCCACGAAGATCACCCCGTCCGTGCAGGAGGCCAAGCTGAAGGTCTCCGGGCAGGTGGTGATGGGGGCCGCGTCCAGGATGATCATCTCATATTCCTTGCCCAGTTCGCGCAGGCGGGCCTTGAAGTCGCTGCGGCCGGACAGCAGGGTCCTGGGCAGCAGGGACTTGTCGCCCGCGGCCATCACGGAGAGGTTGCCGATGCTCTGCGCTATGTCCGGCCCGCGCGTGCCTTCGAGGTAATCCGCGAAGCCGGGCGAGGGCGGCATGCGGTGGATCTTGTGCAGCGTGGGGTTGTCGAAGTCGGCGTCGATGAGCAGCACCCGCATCAGCACCTTTTCGCTCAGGTAGTGGGCGAACAGGCGCGATATGGTGCTCACCCCAGAACCCCTGCCCCCGCCCTGGAACAGCAGGATGCACGGGGGGGACTGGCCGTCAGGGCAGTTCATCATCTGGTTGGCCAACTGCTGGAAACAGGTGTCGAACGGAACGAAGGGCATTGAGCCCCGCGAAGCGGCTTCGGCCGGCGTGTTGATCATTTTCACGATGTCCATATGTCATCCCGTTGCTTGCGAGTGTCTGGTGTCGCCTGGCGGCGCGGCCCAAGCCCCTAGGTGGAGGATTTCGTGCCGAAGAGGTGCATGTTGCGCAGCACGCTGTCGGCGTCCTCGGGCGTCATCACGGTGTCCTGCGGGACGAACACCACGGGCGCGCCTTGCAGGAGCACGCGCAGGTCGTCCACATTGTTGACCGTTCCCGAGAGCTGTTCCGCTCCCAGGGCGTAAGCCACACCCAGTATCAAGCCCAGCACGGCCCCGAGCAGCAGGTTGAGCAGCCGCTTGGGCGAAACGGGCCGCAGGGGCTCGCTGGCGGGCTGCACCAGCGTGACGGAGCCGATGCGCTCCTTGTCCATGACGGAGTTGATGCGCGATGTCTCGCTCTTGTCGGAGTAGGTGTAGAAGGTCTTGGTGAGCAGCTGGACCTGATCCTCGTACTCCTTCATCTCGATGCCCTTGGCGTCGAGGATCTGGGCGGTCCGGCTCACGTTGGCCAACTGCTCCTTCAGGGAATTGAGGTTGCGTTCCAGGGTGTTGGCCTTGCTTTTGAGGATGCCCAGGGCCTCGCGGTAGAGGCTGCCGCGCAGGCTGGCCATCTCGCCGTCGATGGCGGCCACGCTCGGGTGGCCGCCGCCGAGGCTCTGGATCATCTGGGAGTGGCGCACCTTGAGCAGCACCAGGTTCTTGAGCAGCTCGACCACGGACTGATCCTCCCGGAGTTCGACGGGAAGGACGTTCTCCACGTTGGCCAGCGGGGTCTTCTCCATCTCCTTGAACTTGCCGGTGGCCGCGCTCAGGTCCAGTTCGGCGGTGATGATGTCGTTGCTGATCCTGGAGAGAGCCTGGACCGTCTTGTCCTTCTGGATGCCCAGGTCATAGATGTTCCATTCCTTACGGAAGTCGATGAGCTTCTGCTGGGCTTGTTGCAGCTCCTGCTGCACCCCCGTCCTCTGTGCCGTGAAGAAGCTGAAGGAGCCGGGGTTCTCCATGGCGAGGGAGCTGGCCTGGAGGTATTCGGCCATGTAGGCGTCCAGGAAGAGGCGGGCCAGCCTGGGGTCGGGGTCGGTGAAGGTGACGCGGATGACCTCGGATTCCTTGACCCTGCGCACCTCGATGCGCTTCTGGAAGTCGAGCACCTGCCGCTGCTCCGCCGAGAGGGTGGGTATGAGCTGGAGGGTTTCCAGTACGAAGCGCCCGGCCCCCACGATCAGCTTGGGAACGGAACGGATGCTCTCGACGATCCAGCCGATCATGGTTTCGGGCTTGGGCCGGTTGAGCAGGTCGGGCGGGAGCGCTGCGAGCGCCTTCTCGACCATGTCGCGGCTCTCCAGAATCTGGATCTGGGTGTTCACCTGGTCCGCGCGGGTGAAGTAGACGTTGAGGGGCTGGGTCATCACCGTGGGGGGCAGGGATGCCTCGCGTCCCACCTTGACGAGCACTTTGCCCTCGCTTTCGTACTGCGGCGTGGCGATGTAATTGCCTATGATGGCCACAAGCAGGCTCAGCACGAAGATGTTTCGGATCTCCGTGCGGCGCTTGAAGAGGGCCTCCAGAAGTGTGCGCATCTGCTGACCTCCTGATTAGAACGGAGTGAAACTGGTGCCACGTGTTGATGTGGATCCCAGCGAGGCGGGGCCCCACAGGTAGCTGAACCCGACGTTGGCGCTGGCGCTCGTCGGGAAGGGCATCATGTTCCTGACGTAGAACAGGATGAAGTCGTTGAGCTTCTGAATCGTGGACGGGGGCACATAGATGACGTCGTACCGCTTGAGTTGCACGTCTTCCATGATGTTGCCCTTCTTGAGCACCGAGGCCACGTCGACCAGACGCCCGGAGGGCTGGCCGGATGCGTCAGAGCGGATGAGCACCACGGAGTCGAGCCCCGCTCCGGGTTTGTAGCCGCCGGCCATGGTGATGGCCTGGGTCACGGTGGTCGGGGTGTTGATGTTGTGCATGCCGGAGAGGTTCACTTCGCCCAGCACATAGACCATGTTGGAGCGTATCTGGCGCAGCTCGGCGGAGACATCCGCCGAAGACAGGACCCTGCGGTAGGCGTCGCGCGCCTCCTGCTGGATCTGGCCCACGCTCTTGTTCACCGCGAACAGGGGCTCGATCAGGGGCAGGCGGATGTAGCCGTCCATGCCCACCGGAGCCTCCTTTGTCTGGCCGGTCGTGCTGTTGGTGAAGGTGTTCTGCATCTCCTTGAGCTGGGTGTTCACGCTGACCACGCTGACCGTGATCTCGGGATTCTGGAAGATCCTCTTGCGCTTGTACCCCTCCACCAACTTCGCGGAGAATGCCGACGGTGAGATGTCCGCCGCCCTGAGCTCATCAAGGTAGGGGACGCTGACCATGCCGTCCGGGCGGATGACGATGTTGCGGTTGAGGTATTCGAGCCTGTGGTACTCGACGAGGAGCGTGTCGCCGCGCTGCAGCAGATAGGGGTCGTCCTTCTGCTGGATGCGGCTCAGGAAGGTGAAGCCGACGATGTCGCCCGGGCCGAGCTCGTACGTGCTGGCGTTCACCTCCTCTGGCTGCGCGGGAGCCGTTGGAAGTTTCTTGAGGTCCATCGAGGGGCGGGGACCTCCGTTGCTGCAGGAACACGCCATAAAGAGCACCAACAGCAGGAGCGAAAGGATTTTGATGGTTTTGGTGTTCATTTTGCTTCCTTGAATGTTGTGCATACGCAGTGCGACTGTTTACACCAACATCAGTGGCCAGATTTCAGATCCCTCCCCCTCGGAATATCTCCGGGATGGTGAGGAGCATGATCTTGAAATCTTCAAGAAGGTTCCAGTTGTCGATGTACTCCATGTCCAAACGCATCCATTCATTGAAAGGCAATTTGTTGCGGCCGCGAATCTGCCAGTAGCACGTCAGTCCGGGGCGCATGGAAAAACGCCTCCGCTGCCAATCCTCGGAGAAGCCCTGGTAGTCGGTGAGGGCCATCGCGCGCGGGCCGACGATGCTCATGTCGCCTTGCAGGACATTGAAGAACTGAGGCAACTCGTCGATGCTGTACTTGCGAAGGAACCTGCCAAAACGCGTTATTCTGGGGTCACACTTGATCTTGAAAACAGGCCCATCCATTTCGTTGAGGTGGTCGACGTCCGTCTTCATTCTTTCCGCGCCGACACACATGGTGCGCAACTTGTAGACATTAAATATGCGCTTGTTGTACCCAACGCGCTTTTGCTTGAATATGATCGGTCCTCTGTCAGTTATTTTGATTATCAGCGCGGATATTGCCATTATTGGCAATGTAACAATTATGCCGATGATAGCCATTATGACGTCAATGACGCGCTTTGTGCGAATTCTCCAGTCCTCAGTGGGGGCAGTGTGCAGGACAATGGAGTGTACTGAGCCGACACGCGAAGCCTCAAGCTTGCTTTTGCGAGGTTCGAAAATGTTGCTCAAATAGTGGACGGCGATACCTTGGCATTCCGCTTTTTCGATGATTGTGGATATGCTGTCGTAGTATGATCGGATGGGCAAGTGGATGAAGATGAAGTCGATCACGTTGTTGCGGATCACATCTTCGAACTTGTCCAAGGTGCTCAGCAGGCGCGCCTCCCCGTCGCTGTGGTTCTCGTCGTCAACGAATCCAAGGTTGTAGAAACCGAGTATCTGGTTCTCTTCAAAAAACCTGGCCATTTCCACAGCATGCCTATTGGAGCCAACCATGAGGACGATGCGTCTGTTCTTCTTGCTGGAATTGAACTTTTTGATTGTAAGGTACGATGTGTTGATCAGAAATGAATGAAAGGCTGTGCCGACGACCAGATATGAAACGACGGCCAGG
The DNA here is from genome assembly GCF_022808695.1 of Fundidesulfovibrio soli. Lineage (NCBI taxonomy): Bacteria > Pseudomonadati > Thermodesulfobacteriota > Desulfovibrionia > Desulfovibrionales > Desulfovibrionaceae > Fundidesulfovibrio > Fundidesulfovibrio soli. The sequence continues at coordinate 678,902 of NZ_JAKZKW010000001.1, read as the reverse complement.
GGGGAGAATATCTGGTGAGAAACAATACTGTCGATGATGAACAGAACAAGGGAGGTGGCGATAGTTGCAATTATGAAGCACCTGACGAGCTCGTCAATGGTAGGGATGCAGACCAATTGGTCGTTATTGAACGAATTGTTGAAAATGATGTAATTGATAATCAAGGCAATGCTACAGTAGCACATGCTTTGGATCAATGTGCGGATTTCAACATATCCGCTGTTTCCGACGACGGCGTTGTATGCGTCTGAATTGAAAATGATGAGGACAGTGAAAAGAGAGAAGAACACCGATACCGCGTGGCACAGCTTTGCATTGCGTAGGTAAGAATTACATCTTTGCTCAAACATCGTGTAAACCTACCGCTTGATATTGTCACGCAAATCAACGTTGTTGCCGCGTCGCATGGAACTGGCTATGGGCGTTGTGAGAAACCTCCTGATTTCATATCTTTGGTATTTATATGCGGTAAGAAGACAGGTCAACGTCTCTGTTTCGATGTCTGTTGTTACTGCATTAAATTTATTGATAAAATATGAAAGTTGCGTGTTTTTCGTATGCAAATATTCTCCAAATCCCCATAAGCCTGATAGACATTAAGAATCAATACGCAGTGGATATATACACACATTCCGCAGCAAAGAGTCAATGTATTTTGATTTGTTCTGATTTAGTTTGGGCGCTGCTTTTGCAAATACATGTTTTATTGAGATTAATTAAAAATATGCAGTGATATCCATGCGAGATAAATCAAGTGGGGTGCGTTTCGTTTGATGCCCCAAAATATGGAGGATACCTGCGTGATCTGGAAAACATCACGCAAACTCCGTTGACTGTAAGCTGGGAACAGCTTGTGACCGTTCGTCATCACGTTTGGCCGTGCTGTTGGAAAGGCCTTCAGGCTGGTTTGCAGTCGATACGGCTTCGGGAATATGTTGGAATAATGATAAGCGATGAGCGAGGCCCGCCCTCAGGATGGGGGGCAATCGTTTGAGCCGAAGCTGCGCAGGGAGGATGAGGGTCAGGCTGGTGAAAGCCTGTGCATACGCGTCGAGAGGCGCCCTAGGGTGCGCCGAGTCCGCCGGCGTCGAGCAGCTTGAGCCAAGCCTGCACGAGCCCCGGGTCCCACTGGCGCCCGGCGCCGTTGGCCAGGATGGCTCGCGCGGCGTCCACGCTGCGGGCCCGGTGGTAGGCCCGGTCCGTGGTCATGGCCTCGAAGCCGTCGGCGACGCTGATCAGCCTAGCCAGGAAAGGGATGTCCTCCCCCTTCAGGCCGTCGGGATAGCCTGTGCCGTCAAAGCGCTCGTGGTGGTGGTACACCACGGGCAGCACGTCGGTGAGGCTCGCCACCTTGCCCAGGATGTTGCGGGCGATGGCTGGATGCTGGCGCATCACGGGCAGCTCGTGCGGTTCGAGTATGGCGGGCTTGTTGAGGATGCTGTCAGGCACCCCGATCTTGCCCACGTCGTGGAGCATGCCCGCTGTACGCACCAGGTCCACCTCCCGTTGCTCCAGGCCGATGAATTTCCCCAGTCTGGCCGCATAGCGGCTGACCCGCTCGGAGTGGCCCCTGGTGTAGGTGTCCTTGGCCTCCACGGCGTGCACCAGGGAGAACACGATCTCGTCGTTGACCGATTTCAGGCGCGTGCAGGCCCAGTGGCTCTCGAAGCAGAGCGAGGCGTGGGCCGCGAACAGCGTGAGCAGGTGCAGGTCCGAAAGGGAGTAGGGGCTCGAGCCTTCGGCGCGCAGGGCCACCACCGCGCCCGGGGTACCCTCCGGGCCGCTAACGCTCACACCGATGGCAGAGGCGGGGACGGCGCCTTCCGACACCCTCTGGCCGAAAGCTTGGCGCAGCAGTTGCTCCTCGAGCAGCAGGGGGCGGCCCCTGTTGGCCAGCGAACCCGCGAGCGATTCGAACCAGGCCCGCACCTCGGGGTGGTCCCGGAAGTGGGGGCCAATGAGAACGTGCCTGCCGCCATGCACGCCGTTACCGTTGCCGTTGCCGTTGCCGTTGGGCGAGCCTCCATAAAAGAAGGCGATGCCGTCCGGCATGAAGCTGGAGCGGACCTGGAGCAGGAATTCCTTGATGAGGGACTTGGAGTCCTTCTGGATGGAGAGGGCGTTGTTGAGGTCCAGCATGCGCGAGAGGTCGCTGACGGCCTTCTGCTGCTGGCGCATGGAGCGCTCGTCCAGGGCCTTGATAACGGCGGAGCGAAGGCTCTCCACGCGGAAGGGCTTGAGCAGGTAGTTCACCGCGCCCAGGCGAACGCACTCCACCGCGTTGTCGATGGTGCCGAAGCCGGTGAGCACGATGACGTCGGTGCCGGGCGAGATGCGCGAGACCGACTTGATGAGGTCCATGCCGCCCGCGCCTGGCATCCGCAGGTCGCTGATGACGAGGTCGTAGCTTTCCTGCGCGATGAGGGTGGCCGCCTGAAGGCCGTCTCCGGCGGTGGAGATCTTCCCGGCCAGGTCAGAAAGGGCCTCGGCGCAGACCTCGAGTAGTTCGGGCTCGTCGTCCACCAGCAGGATGGATGTTCCGGCCGTGCTCATATTCCGATCTCTCCCGGAGGGTGAGGGTGCACTGCAGCCATATGGAATGATCCGTACAATAATGGAACTTCATTTGTCCAGTATATCGCGGATTTCCAGAAACAAAGTTCTGGGAGGTGCGTCGGACGGTTTTCTTTTTTTTCGTGTTGTTCTAATGGATGCGGACAAAGTTGTCCCCTCCGCAACCCATACCCTGCGGTGACCATGCGCCAGGAACATACACAGATTGCCGCTGAAAGAATGCGAACCCTGATCGACCGCATCGACACGCTGCCCTCGGCCCCCGCCTCGGCTCAACGCATCCTGGCCCTTGTCACCCAGCCCGCGCCGGACATGGCTGAGCTCATCGAGGCCATGGAGATGGACCCAGCCGTATCCTTGCGCGTGCTGCGCCATGCGCACTCGGCGGAGTTCAACCGCTTCGAGAAGGTGGACGACATCCGCCAGGCGGTCATGTTCCTGGGTACGGACGTGGTGTGCAACCTGGCGCTGTGCGTGTGCGTGCGCGAAGGCCTGCTCAAGAGCTTCGAGTCGGGCGATCCGGCCGTCAGCGAGATCTGGCGTCACAGCCTGGCCTGCGCCTGCGCCGCAAAGCTCATCGCGGAGCGCTTCCGCCCGGGCCTTGCGGGCAGGGCCTTCGCGGCCGGGCTCCTGCACGATTGCGGCAAGCTCGCCCTGCTCTCGGCCGGGGGGGATGCCTACGCCGCGCTGCTCAGCGACGAATTCCTGATCGGTAACCAGCTCCTCAAGCAGGAGCAGGAGTCCTTCGGCGCGGACCACTGCCTGGCGGGCAAATGGCTTCTGGAACGCTGGAGGCTTCCGGCGGAGCTTGTCGACGCCGCCTGGATGCACCATCAGCCCGCCAGCGCCTTGTTGGGCCTGGGCGAATCCGCCCAGACCAGCATGGTGGCCGCCCTGTCAGACCGGCTGGCGCATGAGTCCCTGGGCACGGTGCACCCCGGAACCGACCCCAGGAGCATGGAGCTCGCCTCCGGGCTCGGGCTGGATACCCCCGCCGTCCTCGCGGCCGTTCGGGAGGGCGTGGGCAGGATGTTCGCCCAGCGGGCCGCCCTGTTCGACCTCAAGGAGGACGCCGCGGCCTTTTACTGCAACGCCCTCGGGCGCGCCAACAGACGCCTGGGCGACGCCAACCTGAACCTCTCGGGCAAGAGCCGCGGGCTGGAAAGAGACGTGCAGGCGCTGCGCAACGTGGCCCTGGCTGGGGTCGCCATCGCCAAGGCGGACATCCCGCAGGACGTTCTCGCCGCCCTGGCGGCCTGTATGCGCGACCGCTTCGGGGCCATGGACGGCTTCGCCGGCCTGTGCGACCCGACGCTCACCGCCTGCGCGGGCCAGGCCTGGGGCGGGGAGGGGGGCGCCAGGCCCCTGGCTGTCCGCCTTACGCCCAGCCTCGAACCCGTGGCCGAGGATGCGGCCTTGCTCCACCCCGCCGTCGCCGCCAACCTTTCGGGGCTTCGCACCCGGGCCAGCGCCTTGCACGGCCCGGAGGGCCCGCCCATACACTTCCTGGACGGCGTGGCCATGGTCAGCCTGGTGGCGGGCGGGGATGTCGTCGGGGAGCTGCTGTATCTCCCCTCTGAAGGCTCCATCGGGGAGGAAGAGCGCGCCGCAGTGAGCCTGCTGGCCCAACTGGCGGCCCAGGCCTTCCGCAGGCTGGAGCTGGTGGCACGGTGCGAGGCGCGCTCGGAGCGGCTGAGCGAGGTCATGCTCTCCATGCAGGACCTCAACGAGAAGCTCCTCAAGACCCAGCGCCTCGCGGCCGTGGGCCAGCTCGCCGCCGGGGCCGCCCACGAGATCAACAATCCCCTGGCCATCATCTCGGCCCGCGCCCAGCTCATGGCCATGCGCGCAACGGACGAGGCCACCAAGAAGGGCCTGCGCCAGATGGTGGACCAGATCGACCGCATAAGCGCCATCCTGGGCAGCCTCATGGACTTCGCGCGCCCGGCCTCGCCGCGCATGGAGTCCATGAACCCGCGCGAGGTCATGGACAGGGTCCTCGGGCTCACCGAGGGCGGCCTGGCCAGCCAGGGCGTGACCATCCGGCGGGACTACAAGCCAGGCATTCCCGACATCAAGGCCGACCCCCGCCAGATGGAGCAGGTGCTTTTGAACCTCGTGCTGAACGCCCAGCACGCCATGGAGAGCACAGTGGAGGGCGCGGCCCCGGGCGGAACGCTCACCGCGGGCATATCCTTCTCCCCCGTGAGCGACTCCGTGACCTTCAGCGTCGCCGATACCGGCATGGGCATCCTCCCCGAGAACAAGGACAAGATCTTCGACCCCTTCTTCACCACCAAGGGCGAGGGCAAGGGCACTGGGCTGGGGCTCTCCACTGCCTACGGCATCGTCCAGGCGCACAAGGGCCGCATCGACGTGGAGAGCGCCCCCGGGCACGGCTCGGTGTTCAACGTGGTGCTTCCGAGGGATTTCGTGGCCCAGACCCCCGCGCAGGACATCCCCGCCGAGGGGCGCACCCCCCGGCAGGCCGTGCTCGTGGTGGACGACGAGCGCCACATCCGCGACATCCTGCGCGAGGCCCTGGAGTCCAAGGGCTACGCCGTGGAGGTCGCCGAAGACGGGGAGAAGGCCCTGCACCTGTTGCGCGAAAACCGCTACAGGCTGATGATCCTCGACATCAGGATGCCAAGCCGCGACGGCCTTTCGCTCCTGCGCGAGGCTGGCAGCTTCGCGCAGTCCGGGATGCCCGTGCTGGTGCTCACCGGGCTGGCCAGCGAGGAGGAGATTCTGGAGGCGCGCAGCCTGGGCGTGGTGGCGTGCCTGCGCAAGCCCTTCCAGGTGGACGCCCTGCTGGCCGAGGTGGGCAAGCTCCTGGACGGCGGGCCCAGGCCGTGAGCCGCGTGCTGGCCGTGGCCAGCGGCAAGGGCGGCACCGGCAAGACAAGTGTTTCGGTGAACCTCTGCGTGGGCCTGGCCAGGCTCGGCCGCAGGGTCTGCCTGCTGGACGCGGACCTGGGCCTCTCCAATGTGGACGTGCTCCTGGGCATCACGCCGGAACTCACCCTTGAGCACGTGCTCTTCGAGGGCGTGCCCATGGAGCAGGCCCTGATCCGGGCGGCTCCAGGCCTGGACGTGGTCCCCGGTGGCTCGGGCGTGTCCCGCCTGGCCGACCTCTCCAGGGAGTTGCGCTCGGTCATGGCCGCCCAGTTCTCCAAGCTTTCGGGCTACGACTATCTGGTGGTGGACAACTCCCCCGGCATCTCCAGCCAGGTGCTCTCCCTGTGCCTGGCCTGTCCGGAGCTGCTGGTGGTGGTCAACCCGGACCCGTCCTCCATCACCGACGCCTACGCCCTGGTGAAGGTGCTGGCCGAGAACGGCATGCGCCGCAGCCCCTGCCTGCTGGTGAACAAAGCAGCGTCCGCCGCATCCGCCCAGGAGATTTTCAACCGGGTGCGCGGGGCCATGGTCAAGTATCTCAAACTCGACGCCCGCTACCTGGGCTACGTCCCCAACGACCCGCACGTCTCCGCGGCGGCCGCCAGGCAGCGCCCCCTGCTGGAGATTTTCCCCGCCTCGGACGCGGGCCGCTCCCTGCTCGCCCTGGCCAGGAGCCTGGACCAGGCCCCCCTGGCCGCCGGGCTAGGCGAGTCCGACCCGGCCCGCGTGATGGAGGGGGCGCTGGTGCGCATGCGCGAGCGGCTGCCTGTGAGCCCCAGGCTCACGGCTTCGCAGGCCACGCGCCAGGCCCTGGACGCGGCCATCACCCTGGCGAATCTGCTGGAGAACCCCGGGCGCACCGACGGCGTGGCCGTGGCGGCCCGACTGAAGGCACTGCTGCTCAAGGCCCGCTCGGGCATGGAGCCGGGAGAGGACGCCCATGCGGGGCGGGGCGGCCCTCCGCAGAGCGTGCGCGTGAACGTGATCAGCCCCGACGCCTCCATCGGGGACATCCTCGCGGAGAGCCTGGACGCGGCTGGGCTGGGCGTGAACCCGGCGGGCGGGAGCGCCGACGCCGCGGTGCTCTATTGGCCGGGCGGCCGGGACATTCCGCAGGCCATGCTGGCCGAGCTGGGGGAACTTCAATACGTGCTCGTGCGCAGCCTGGGCTCCAAGGAGATGCCCCGCCTGCGCCGCGAACCGTCAGCCGTCATGGACCTGCCCTTCAACCTGGAGGACCTGGCCGGGGCCGTGCGCCGCTGCGCCATGCGCCCCACCTGATTCAACCTCCAGCGCGCCGCCGCCCGATTGGGCGGACCAGCGCCCGCGCCGGTGCGCCCTCGGCCCCTGCCAGCCTGAGGGGCAGGCAGACGAGTTCCACTGAGCCCGGCTCCACGTTTGAAAGATCCAACCCCTCCAGAATCCAGACCCCGGCGCTCAGCAGGATGCGGTGCACTTCCTCGCCGGACTCGTCCTGCCCGCCCACGGAGAGCCCGTCCACACCCAGCAGCCTCGGCCCGCGCTCCGCAAGATAGGCGGCCGCACAGGGAGTCAGGCGCACGCAGTCCTCAAGGAAACCGGCGGAATCCCAGACGCGGGCGGAATTGGCCGTCTTCAGCAGGATGCGCTCCCCACGCCTGATCCGGTGCGGGGCAAGCTCCCCGGCGGTGACGGCTCCCGGATCGAGGATGGCGATCACCCGGGCCCTGCCGATGCCGGTGTCCGGGGGCAGGGCGTCCATGTTCGCGCCGCCCGCGACGAAGTGGGCGGGTGCGTCCATGTGCGTGCCCGCGTGGGCGCACATCTCGACGCGGGTCAGGGTGCAGGGGTCGCCGCGCTCCAGGTCCAGCAGGCGTTCGGTCAGGGTTGGCGGGTCGCCCGGCCAGACGGGCATGCCGGTGCGGACGGGCACGGAGACGTCTATCCAGGGGGACCGCGTGGGTCGGGGCATGGCGATTCTCCCTCGGGCGATGCTCGAAAGGCCGCAGGCTACAGGAGGGACGCCCCGGCGGGCAACGCCTTTCGACCGCCGCCGGGCGCGGTTGACGGGGCAGGGCAAACAGGTACAATCTTTCAATGTTGGAACATTCCGCCCGGCAATCCCAACCGTCCATGCGCGCCCCTTTCCTGATCAGGGAGCTGCGCTTCGCGTGGCTGCTGCGGGAGGACGTCCGCATGGGCGCGCCCATCGACGACCCCGAAGCCCAGAAGGACTTCCAGGCCTGGTGGCTGCTGCACGCCCCGTGCGACTTCCCGGCGGCCGCGGCCCGGGTCCGTCCCGAAGACCTGCCCCACGTGGGAGACATCATCCGGCCCGCGCCTCCGGGCGAGGCCTTCGAGTTCACGCGGCTGATGGAGGTCACCTGGCGGCAGCGCACGGACGCCCGCGCCCAGCATCCGCCGGATACTCCCGCCGGGACAGCCGGTTTCATCCGCTGGTTCTTCGTCCACGGCGTGCCAGAGCACGACCTGTTCAGGCACCTCCCGGCCCAGCACGTGCGCAGGCTCAACGCCAGGGCCTGGGCCGAGGCGGCGCCCGGACAGGCGGCGGGGCAGGCAGTGGGGGAGGCCCCCGTCAGCCTGCTCCAGCTCTACACCTGGCAGATGGACCCGGCCCTGCAGGCCGAGTTCCCCCTGCACACCCCGTCCGGCAGGGCGCGTTTCCTGGGCTGGTATTACTGCGAAGGGGTCAGGACCCTGAAGCACGGGGGCTATCTGGAGCTTGATCCCCCGGCGTGGCTGGCCGGGCAGCATCCCGCCATCCCAGGCCTCAGCCGCCTTGCCGTGCTGGCCTGGCTCTGGGCCTGCCCCGGATGCGGGATGGAGGCTCTTTCGGACCCCCGCCAGATCGATGCGGCCGCCCGCTGGTTCCGCGAGGAGGCCGTGGAGCGCTACCGGCTGGGCCAGTTGCTGGCGGGCGGGCGGTCCCCACAGGCTTCGCCCGTGCCGGCGGCCGGCCGCGCTCCGTCCGGGCCCCTGCCGTCCGGGGTGAACATCGTGGGCTTCGCCAAGGGCGAACTGGGCATCGGGGAGGATTCCCGCATGGCCGCCGCCTCGCTGGAGCGCGCCGGTGTGCCCTTCGCGGTGGTCAACGTGCGCACGGGGCCCAACACCAGGCAGGAGGACTGCGCCCTGGACGCCCACCTCCGGGAGGAGGCCCCCTACGGGGTGAACCTGTTCTGCCTTACGGGGCTGGATACGGCCAGGGTCTGGCTGGAGAAAGGGGCGGACCTATTTTCCGGACGCCTGAACATCGGCTACTGGCCCTGGGAGTTGCCCGAATGGCCCGCGGTCTGGAGCGAGGCCTACGAACTCGTTGACGAGATCTGGGTCTCCAGCCGCTACACGCAGCAAGCCTTCCAGAAAAGCTCGCCCGTGCCGGTGGTGCTGATGCCCATGGCCGTCACCGTGGACAGGCTGCGGCGCCTGCCGCGCAGCGCGTTCGGTCTGCCGGAGGGTGCGTTCCTGTTCCTCTACGTGTTCGATTTCAACTCCTACCTGGCGCGCAAGAATCCCTGGGCCGCCCTGAGGGCTTTCCGCAAGGCCTTCCCGGCCGGAAGCGAGCCTGTGCGGCTGGTGCTCAAGGTGATGAACACCAGCCCGGACGACCCCCGGTGGCTGGCGTTCTGCGCAGAGGCCTCGCAGGACGCCCGCATTCTGCACATCGGCGGCACCATGGACCGGGGCGACGTGTTGGGGCTCTTCGCCGCCTGCGACGCCTATGTCTCCCCGCACCGATCAGAAGGCTTCGGGCGCACCCTGGCCGAGGCCATGCTGCTGGGCAAACCCGTGGTGGCCACAGGATATTCGGGCAATGAGGACTTCCTGACCGCCGAGACGGGCTATCCCGTGGGCGGAAGGCTGGTGCCCGTGGGAAGGGGGGAGTATCCCTTCGGGGAAGGCCTGTATTGGGCCGAACCGGACATTGACCAGCTCGCCGCCAACATGCGAGACATGGTCGAAAATCCGGCCCGGGCGTCCCGCCTGGCGGAGAACGGGCGCAGGCTCATGGAATTGCGCCACAACCCGGCCGCGGTTGGCGCGGCCTACAGGGCGCGCCTGGAATACTTGCTGGCGCGGCGCTGATGGGAGCGAAGGAGGGGCACATGAGAGGGGAGAGCATGCCGGGAGCCGGTGGCGTTGCCGCACAGTGGGCGGTCTGGCCCGAAACAGAGCGGGCTCGCGAGGCCCAGGCCGCAGCCCCCCATGCGAAGGCCCCTCATGTTCTGGAGCCGCCCCTGGCGGAACAGCCTGCCCAGGGGCCGTTGGCGCCTGAAATTCAAGTCCCGGAAGTCCCGCCTCTTGCGCAAGCGGTTCAGGCGTTTCCTGCCGTTGAAGGCCCCCGCATGGAGCTGGCCGAACTCAAGGTGCGCGCCGATTCCCTGGCCCGCGAGAACGAACTGCTGCGGCAAAGGCTGGCCCTGGCGGATCGTCAGGTGGAAGTCAAGGATATGCAGATCAACGATTTCAAGGCCATAACCGAGAACCTCACCCGCCAGAACCAGGTGCTGCTCATGCTGGCCCAGGGCGTGCCCATGGAGCGGATCCTCAAAGGGGGCCAGGATATCGATGTGCGCCCGCAGGAGCATTCCCGGCCGCAGACGCCCCGGGAGACTCCACGGCCCAGTCCTCCAAAGGCGTCCAGGCAGGCGAAACCAGGCCGCGAGTCCAATGCCCCGGCCAAGGCGGACAGGAGCCGCCTGGCCTCGATCCTGCGCGGAATGGTCAAGAAGGGGATGAGCCACCGGCTGATCGCCGAGGCCCTCAACGGGGAGGGGGCGCCCACCTTGTCAGGCACGGGCATGTGGGACAGGCGCAAGGTCGGCAAGGCCGTGGCCTTGCTGCTGTCCTGAAGATTTTACGGCCTCTCAACCGCCGGCTGGAGCAGTCCAGGCCAGGTCAGCCACATCCCTGGGACCGTCAGCGCTTTCCAGAGCGTGCTGGCGCACCGCCTCGACCCTGAAACCCCGCCTCTCGAAGAACCCCACCACGCCGCCGTCCGGCAACGCCACCGAGGTGCGCAGCGTGAGCCCTCCACGGCTGCGCGCCCAGGCGAGCATCTGCTCGGCGAGGCGCGAGCCCGCGCCGTGCCCGCGCCAGGGAGGACGCACATCCAGCAGAAACCGGCAGCAGCCCCCCGGGGAGCCGTCTTCAGGTCCCAGGCAGAGGGCGTAACCCACGGTACTGCCGCAAGCCTGGGCCAGGAAAACGGCCAGCGGCGCGCCGGGCCCGTCCTGCAGGCCGGCTGCATCGGGGCAGGCTGCCAGCAGGGCCTGCCCGTCGGCCGGGTAAACGGAAATGTCCGGCCTGCCGAGCACCACACTCGTCGGGGCTCCCGGAAAACGGTATGTCTCATGGCCGAGCACGCCCAGCAACAGGGCGTGCTCCCGGCCGTCCATCACCACCGGGGGCAGGGCGATGCTGAAGCCGCACAGCTCGCCGCAGCCCAGCGCCTCGGCGACGTCCGGGCGGGGGAGGTCGGCACGGGCGCTCAGCCACAAAGTGTCGTCCAGTACGCAGCAGACCGTCAAGGGGCCTTCGCCAGCGGGGGCGGCCACCCAGCCCGAAACAACGGGCCCGACTGCATCTATATGACCGGGGAATGTCCCGCTCATGCCAGCCACCAGGGGATGTCATGGGGCGCGGCGCAGTGGTCCGCGCAGGCCAGGGCGGTGAGGGCGAAGCGCTCCGTCCTGCGCAGCACGAAGGTGGCCGCGAAGCCTGCACGGGCCAGAGCCGTGGTCAGGCAGGCCGCGCTGAACCCGGTCCGGTGGCGCATGTGGGTGTTGCCTTCCGCGATGGCTGGGGTGAAGCCGTAGAGAACGTCGATGATCCGCACGGGACCCGCCGGAGAAACATAGAGGACGCGGTGCAGATCGCCGAGGGCGGCCTGCTGTGCGACGGCCTGGATGTCGGGGACAGTCACGAGGGCGAACCCGCCGGGAGCGAGCACGCGCCTGATTTCGCTCAGCGCGGCATGCACTTCGTGTTCGGCCAGGTGCTCCAGGTTGTGGGCGGAGTAGACCGCCTGGAAGGACGCGTCAGCCACCGGGGCCATATCCGTGATGGAGCAGGCGATGTCCGGTCCGTGGGCCGGATCGAGATCCAGGCGCACCTCCGTCCATGACCCGCGATGGAAAGGCTCCGGCAGCGGTGCGGACCCGGCGGGTCCGCACCCCACATGCAGGAAGCGGCTACTCTTCGTCATCCTGCGGCAGTTTCTTGAACACGATCAGTTTGGGGCTGCCCAGCAGGCGGCGTCCGGCGGCCGAAACGTCCACCCGATGGGGCAGGTTGTCGCGCAGTTCCTTGGGCGGGGTCCAGGCGAACCCTGAATAGCCGTCGCCGTGGCCCGCGTCGTGGACGTCCTGGCGGTACATGTTCGCCCTGGTCACGAAGTCGCGGGCGTCGTCCACGCGGACGGAAATCTCCAGCCTGCGCTCGGGGTGGGCCATGTTCCAGGCCCAGCCGCGCACCTGGCCGTCGTCGGAGGCGTCCAGATAGCCCTTCACGCCGGATTCGGTGAGCATGATGAACTTGTGGCCGTGCAACGTGATGGAGAACTCGGCGATGTCGGGCGGGCCGAAGCTGAAGATCCGGCGGATGAACTCTTCCTGGGTGATATCCGGATCGAGGCTGACCATCTTGTTGAAATCGGCGCTGGTCCTTTTGGTGCCGCCCCAGCAGAGGCTCTCGTTCGGCTCCAGCGGCGCAGGGTCAGCCAGTTTGGGAGCCAGCTTGGAGAACAGCGCCTGGGCCGCGCGCGAGCCGAGCTGCGCGTATATGAGCCGGTGCGCTCCCTGGGGAACGGGAAGGATTTCGGTGTCGATGATCGGGCCGTCATCGACTTTGATGGACATGACGTGCGCCGTGGCGCCGAAATGGGTGGCCCGCTCGTAGCTGGCCCAGGCTTCGGGAGCGGTGCCAGGGTAGTCGGGGGAGCCGGGGTGGATGTTGTAGGCCCCAAGGTCGAACTGGGTGAGGGCGTCGGCGGGCACGATGACGTTGCTCATGAAAGAGATGAGCCGGACGTTATCCTTGAATTTGTTCAGACAGACCCGCAGGGTTGCCAGATCGGGGGCGTGCTGGATTGTGGCGTTGGCCCCCCGGGCCTGAAGGGACATGGCAAGGCTTTGGATGTCTTCGTTACTGCACAATAGTACAATCGTAAACGGTTTGGACGCACTCATGATGCCACCTTCGTGAAACTTTCAGGGCTAGGAAAAAATGCAGGCCGTCGATGAAACGGCCTGCATGTTGGGCTGGTGTCACCCCCCGGCATTGCCGGGGGGGTGGCCAGAATCTTTGATCTACTTGGACCTAGCGGATGGTGGTGCCGCCGACGCCGATCAGGGGGCCGAACAGCATGATGTCGACCAAGGCGTAGAACTGGGAGAACGCCTGGAACAGCTGCAGGTTGGAGCCGGTCAGGCCGCCGGGAGCGGTGCCGCCCAGAGCGGCGTAGAGGCCGTAGGTCTGGCCGACGTAGAGTTGGCCGACCGGGCCGAGCTGGTTCAGGGTCACGGCGCCCGAGGGGATCAACCCAGCGGACAGAGCCACCAGCTGCGGGTTGCCGGCAAAGGACTGAACGAATGAAGTCTGGCTGAGGCCGCCACTAATCGTAGCCATGAATTATTCCTCCGTTTGATGTGGTTGCGCGCAGTATTTTAGCTGAAGGCCTTATCGCATCGGTTCAAGTTGGGCTGGCTCCTCGCGAGTGGTCACTTGAGAATGAACCGTCGGCATGGAGCCAGGAAAAAAAACTTCGCACTGAAATATTATGGCAAATGAAGGGCGTCAAGCGTTTTGTCCATATTGTCCACCATAATGGAACCTCGCCAGGGTGCGGGTAACGGAAAACTCCGGCCGCGCATCGCCTTGTCGGACAGGCCCGAGCCGTCGCAAGCCCGGAAGTCCACGCCCATCTAAATCGAACATAACCAACTCTCGCGACTGCTGGCAACCTTTTTTTAAGTATTCACGTTCGAAATTGGGGTGTACTGTCAGGCGGGATTTTCCGAAAGAAGTTGGCTTGTCCGCGGGCCTGCATGTCATGAGGTCCGGCGACGATGACGGAGGGGGAGCATGGGAACCTTTCATGATAAATCTTGGCGGGTTGACAATTCGTGGCTGGGGAAGGTATCTGGCGATAAGCTTAAAGACATTTCTGTGCGCGCTTTAGCGGGTCACCGGCTGCCAGCCCTCCTCGCTCGCGTTAGATAGCAAGGAACATTTCTCCATGACACAGTTTCAGCTGAATAGCGGCCTGATCTGTTATGTACTTGTGGCAAGGCACTTTCACGAAGACATCACTCCTGAAAGCATCGTTCATAAATACTCCATCGTTGAGAACGACATCGACCCTGCTCTGCTGGTGCGCATCGCCCGCGAGGGAGGGTTCAAATGCAAGACGGCCTCCCTTGATTGGAGCAAGCTCTTCCGTGTCGGAGACGCGTTTCCGATTATCGCCCGTTTCAATGACGGCCGCTACGTCATCCTTTCCGGCGTCCGGGGCGAGCCCCAAAGCGGCGATGTCGCTCTGATCGACCCCTCTTCCGGCAATTATCAGTTCCAGTTCTATACGCGCGAACAGCTCGAGGCAGTCTGGTCCGGCCAGGCGGTGATGATCAAAAAGTCGTTCGCCGTGACTGACGAGAAGCAGCCCTTCGGCCTGGGTTGGTTCGTGCCAGAGATGTTCAAGCAGAAGCAGATCTTCCGTGACATCGCCCTGGCCACCATGACGGTGAACGTCCTGTCGCTGGGCTTCCCTATCTATATGCAACTCGTGCTGGACAGGGTGCTGCAGCACCAGAGCGTCTCGACGCTCACGGTGCTCTCCATAGGACTGCTGGGCATTTTCATTCTCGACGCCCTGCTCTCCTACCTGAAGCGCTACATGCTGCTCTTCGCCACCAACAAGATCGACCTTAACCTTGCCCGTGTCATCTACGGGCATGTGCTGCGCCTGCCCATCGACTTCTTCGACAACACCCCCGCGGGCATACTGCTCAAGCACATCGGCGAAAAAGACAAGATCCGTCAGTTCATGACAGGGCGCCTGTTCATGACCATTCTGGATGCCACCATCCTGATCGTGCTCATTCCGCTGCTCTTCTTTTACAGCACGAAGTTGACATGTATCGTGCTGGGCATGTCGGTGGTGGTGGCGATCATCACCGGTTTAGCCATGGGCTCCTTCCGCAAGCGGTTGCGTTACCACTATGAAGCGGAGGCACGCCGCAACTCGCATCTGGTCGAATCGATCCGGGGCATCCACACGGTTAAATCCCTTGCTCTGGAGCCCCACCAGTACCGCGCCTGGGAGAATTTGAGCTCCAGGTCCGTCACCACTGCCTTCCATGTGGAAAAGCTCTCCGCCATCGTGGGCACAAGCTCCACCTTCATCCAGAGCCTCACCTCGCTGCTGGTGGTCTGGGTGGGCGCGAGCCTTGCCTTCGACAATGAACTCACCACAGGGGCGATCGTGGCTTTCCAGCTTCTCTCCGGCAAAGTCACGCAGCCGTTGGTGTCCATCGTCTCCATCCTCCACGAATACCAGGAGATCGGCCTCTCGGTCACCATGCTGGGCGAGATCATGAACCGCCCCGAGGAGAGGCCCCTCTCCGCGCGGGGCCTGGTGGGGCCCATCTCCGGCTCCATCGGCATCGAGCGCGTGACCTTCCGCTACGCTCCCGGCTCCCCCCCGGCCCTCATGGACCTTTCGCTCAACTTCCCGGCAGGCTCCATCATCGGCATCGTGGGCCGCTCGGGCTCCGGCAAGTCCACCCTGACAAGGCTCATTCAGGGGCTCTACCCACTGCAGGAAGGCCGGGTGACCGTCGACGGTCTGGACCTTCGCGACATCGACTTGGCCCACCTGCGCCGCTCCATCGGCGTGGTGCTGCAGGAGAACTTTCTGTTTTACGGCACAGTGCGAGACAACATCAGCGCAACCAAACCTTCGGCCACCTTCGAGGAGGTGGTCATGGCCGCGCGCCTGGCCGGTGCGGACGAGTTCATCCAGCGCCTGCCCCAGGGCTACGACAGCCCCATCGTCGAGGGAGGCGCTAACCTCTCTGGCGGGCAGCGCCAGCGCCTGGCCATTGCCCGCGCGCTGATCATGGAACCGCCGATCCTCATCCTGGACGAGGCCACCAGCGCCCTGGACGCCGAATCGGAATCCATCATCCAGGCCAACCTGGCGGGCATCGCCAAGGGGCGCACGCTCATCATCGTCAGCCACAGGCTGTCCATGCTGGCTTCGGCGCACTCCATCGTCGTTCTGGACAGGGGCCTGCTGGTGGGCAACGCGCCGCACCACGACCTGCTGCGCACCTGCCCCATCTACGCCGACCTCTGGCACAAGCAGAACCGCCACATGGAACCTGGCGCGCTGACCGGCGGCGGCTGGCAGGCACAAGGATAAACCGATGTTTTTGCCCAAGAAAAAAGACGATCCGTCCCTGCCCTCCATCCACCCGGACATGGTGGAGTTCCAGCCGGACGCGTCCGAGATAGCCAACACGCCCCTGCCCAGGACCGCCCGGCTGACGCTCTACATCATCATGCTCCTGCTGGCGTTCCTGCTGTCATGGTCCATCGTGTCGGAGGTGGACATCCAGGTCACCGGGTCGGGGCGCATAGTCTCCTCCGGGAAGGACATCGTGATTTCGCCGCTTTCCGACACGGTGATCCGCTCCATCGACGTCAAGGTGGGCCAAGTGGTGGCCGAGGGGCAGACCCTGGTGCGCCTGGACAACACCTTCACCTCGGCCACCGACACCCAGAACCGCTTCCGCCTCATGCGCAACAAAGCGGACATCGCCCGCCTGGAGTGCGAGCTCAACGGCAAGCCCTACGTGCCGCCGCCGGGCACCACCCAGGAGGAGACCTCCGAACAGCTCAAGATACTCGCCGGCCGCCGCGACGAGTTCAGCGCCAAGATGAAGGCCATCCAGAGCAAGACCGCCGAGACAGAGAGTGACATCGCCTCCCTGGAGAAGATGGTCTCCATCACCAAGAAGCAGGTGGACGTGGGCCAGGAAGTGATGAACATGCGCAGCGAGGTCTATCGCCAGGGCGTGGATTCCCGCCTGTCCTACCTGGACGCCCAGAATCAGCTCGCCAACATCACGGCCCAGCATGAGAAGGCCAAGGGGGAACTGTCCGCCAAACGCCTTATGCTCCAGCAGCTCAAGGCCGAAAAGGACGCCTACGTCAGCAACTGGCGCAACGAGGTCAGCAACAAGCTGGCGATGGCCAGGCAGGATCTGAGCACCCTCACCGAGGAGGTCTCCAAGTCTTCCCGCATGAGCGAGCTCTCCACGCTCACCGCTCCGGTGACCGCCGTGGTGCTCGACGTGGTGAAATACCCCAGCGAGAGCGTGGTCAAGGCAGGCGAACCCGTGATGTCGCTGGTTCCGCTCAATGTGCCGCTGGAGGTCGAGGCCCTCATTCTGCCCAAGGATATCGGCTTCCTGCGGGTGGGCGACCCCTGCAACATCAAGCTTGAGGCTTTCCCCTACCATCGTCATGGGCTGCTCAAGGGTAAGGTGCGCGTTGTCGGCGAGGACCAGATCTCCAAGGATACCCCCTCCGGCAGGGTGGGTGTCTACCCGGCGCGCGTGGAGATTACCGACATGAGCGATATCAGGAACGTGCCGGAGGATTTCAGGCTGGTTCCGGGCATGAGCCTGGAGGTCGGCATCAAGGTGGGTTCGCGCAGGGTCATCACCTATCTGATGTACCCAATCATGCGCGCTTTGGATGATTCCATCAGGGAACGCTAATTTCAGGCTTCAAGGAGCAGATATGGTCACCAGCAATATGTTTTTCGCCAACAAGGGGACGGCCGCGAGCCGGGGTACGGAGTCGGTCGCCACTCCTGAACTGACCCTAGTACCTCTGGAGCCTGGCCGGCATGTGATCGCCTTCACCGGAATCGACGTCCCCCAGAAAGACCTAGCCGGCCTGAGTATCCCCTGCCTGCAGCTCAGCATTCTCCCCGTCCCGGGCTCCGGCTCGGTGGCGTTCGAATCCGGCGAAGTGGCCTGGCTGACCTCCCCCGGGCAGGAAGTGGCAGTCACTGTTGGCGAGCGCGGCGCCATTGTGCAGTTTTTGACCCTGCGCCCAGGGGACTATCCCTCCACGGGGATGCATCTTGAAGTCCGCAGGCATCAGGCGGCCGCGCAGGGCGCTTCCTTCGGGCAGCCCCAAGCTCCTCAGGCTCCGATGTTCGGGCAGCAGCCCCAGGCGGCCCCCTTCGGCCAGCCTCAGGCCGCTCCTCAGGCTCCCCAGGCTCCCCAGGCTCCGATGTTCGGACAGCAGCCCCAGGCGGCCCCCTTCGGCCAGCCTCAGGCCGCTCCTCAGGCTCCCCAGACTCCGATGTTCGGACAGCAGCCCCAGGCGGCCCCCTTCGGTCAGCCCCAGGCGGCCCAAGCGCCGATGTTCGGGCAGCAGCCCCAGTCCGCTCCGGGTATCAAGCTTCAAGTGGCCTGCCACATCCAGAATGTCGGCGATCAGGTCGTCGAGGACGGCCAGCCCGCGGGTCTGCCCGGCTCCAGGCTGCGTCTCGAGGCCGTGGCCATGCTTGCCGAAAGCCTGGAACCCGACGCTCTGGAATACGCCGCCATCTCCCACGACGGACGTCTGACCCCCTGGGCTAGCGCGCCCCAGTTCTGCGGCACGCGGGGCATGGGCATGCCCCTGCTCGGTTTCGTGGCCCGGCTCAAGGGCCAGGCCGAAGCCAGGTACGACATCTGCTATTCCGGCACGTTCATGCAGGCCGGTCAGGTGGCGGAAGTGCGCAACGGCGAGTTCCTGCAGTCCGTCCAGCCGGGCGACATGCTCGAATCCCTGCGCGTGCGCATCGTCCCCAAGGGCGCTTTCTAGGCCCCGCGCGGCTTTTTCTCGCCCCCGCGCCCTGTGGCGCGGGGGCGGTTCCGCCGGGACGGAAGGGCCTTCATCCCGTGCGTGAAAGCGCGCCACGCACACAAGGCCGCCACTCAAGCCCACGGGTTCCCGCTGATGCAGCGCAACGGCCTGACCGTCCTCTTCATCCACTACGATTTCCCCAGCCAGTTCCGCGGGCTGGTGGCCCATTTCCTTGCGCGCCCCGGGGTGCTGGTGGCCGCCATCCAGCAGGCCTGCGCCTCCGCCCCTTTCGAGGGCGTGCATTACGCCACCTATCAGGTTTCAGGCCAGCCCCCGGCCGGCACGCACCCCTACGCCCGCAACATGGAGGCCCAGGTCCGGCGCGGAGCCGCCGTGCTTGAGGCCGCCTGGCGCCTGCGCTCCCAGGGCGTGGTGCCGGACCTGATCTACGTGCATCCGGGGTGGGGCGAGGCCCTGTTTCTGGAGCAGGTCTTCCCCGAGGCCAAGCGCATCGTCTATTGCGAATTCTACTACAGAACCAGCGGGGCCGACGTGGGCTTCGACCCCGAGTTCCCGGCCCCGCCGGAGCTTGGCCCGGTGCTGGCCATGCAGAACACGGCCGTGCTGCACGCGCTCAACACCTGCCACGCCGCCGTGAGCCCCACGCTCTGGCAGAAGCAGGGCCACCCCGGGCATTGGCACCCCCTTATCGAGGTGATCCACGAGGGCATCGACACGGACCTGGTGCGCCCCGACCCTTCGGCGGCGTTGCACTTGGGGCCGGGCCTGCCATCCCTGCGCGCCGGGGACGAGATCGTCACCTACATCTCCCGCGACCTGGAGCCCTACCGGGGCTTCCACACCTTCATGCGCGCCCTGCCGGAGCTGCTGGCCCGCAGGCCCGGCTGCCGCGTGCTGGTGGTGGGCAAGGACGGCCCCGGCTACGGCCCCAACCCGCCGGAGGGCCTCACCTGGCGGCAGAAGCACCTGGCCGAGAACCGCATCGACCTCTCCCGCGTGCACTTCCTGGGGGCTGAGCCCTACAACGTCTACCTCAAGCTGCTCCAGGTGTCGGCCTGCCACATCTATCTGAGCTATCCGTTCGTGTTGTCGTGGTCCTGCATCGAGGCCATGTCCGCCGGGTGCCTGATGGTGGGCTCCGCCACAGCACCTGTGATGGAGGCCATCGAGCACGGGGTCAACGGGCTGCTCACCGACTTTTTCGATCCCTCGGCCCTGGCCTCCACGGTGGCCTCCGCGCTGGAGGCCCCGGCGCGTTTCGCGCACCTGCGCGCGGCGGCCAGGCATACCGCCGTCACCCGGTACGACCACAGCCGCGTCTGCCTGCCCGCGCACCTGCGCATGGCGCAGCGGGTGCTGGAGGGCCGATGAAATCCACGTACTCCCGTCCCGACGCCGAAGCCGAGGCCCAGATCCGCGTCGCCAGGGAAGACCTGCGCACGGCCGAAAGCCTGCTGGCCTCGGGCCAGGCCGACAAAGCCCTGCCCCTGGCCCGGCGCTGCCTGGGCCTGGACGAGACCCACGCCCCGGCCTTGGCCCTGGCTTGCCGTATCTACGCGGCCTTGGGCGACATGGAGCAGGCCCTGGATTGTTCGGGACGGGTGGCGCGCATGGCCCCGGACCTGCCCGCAGCGCGGATGCTCCACGCCTCCTGCCTGCACGCGGCTCGCGATTTCGCCGCCTGCCGTGCCCAATGCCTGAAGGTGCTGGCCCAGGATGCGGACAACCGCGAGGCCCTGCGCTTCCTGCTCTCCAGCGGGTTGTCGCTTGGCGCGGCCCCGTCGCTCCAGGCAGAGGCCGTGCGCCTGGCCTCGCTCTCCGATTCCGTGGAGGACTGGGCCCTGGCCCTGCGCACCCTGGCCGAGGGCTCGGGCGTGCAGCCGTTCGGGCTGGCCGTGCTCCAGGGCGGGCACATCTGCGGCGCGGCGCTGGACCCGCGGCGGCCGCAGGACCAACTGGGCGTGGCTTTCAGCGTGGGCGGCTCCCCGGCGGGGGTGATGGCCGCCGGGCTGACCCACCCGGCCTTCGCCCTGGCCGGCCTGCCGGACGGCCACGCCTTCCGCATGGCCCTGCCCGGAGCCTGGGCGGGCGCGGAGGTGACGGCGGCCCTGGCCGACTCCGGCATCGCCTGTCACGGTTCGCCGCTCAGGCCCGCAGGGTCGGGCGCGGCCCAGGGCAGTGCTGCCGTGGAAATTTCCAACCGCATCGCAGGTCATCTGTGGCATCCGGCCGAACCAGGCAGGCGGCGCATGGTGCGCCTTGAGGACGACGCCGGGCAGGTGCGCGAGGTGCTCGCGGACCGATTCCGGCCTGACCTTCTGGAGAGGGGTCTGCACGACGGGGCGCACGGCTTCGAAGTCGTGTGGGAGGTCGCCGCGCGGAGCGGGTGCTGCGCCCGCGTCGCGGTCAGCGACGCGGCCACGGGCGCGCCGCTGCCGGGATCGCCCGTGACAGTCTGCGACCCCGGGCGCACAATCGGGGCTCTTGCGGCCTACAATGGCTGGCTGCGCCAGGCCTGGCTGGCCCCGGATGCGCCGCCGCCCCTGCCGCTTCAGTGCCGTGGGGAGTTCCTGCGCGCCGTGCGGGAGCGCGGGGCGCTGTGGCTCGCGGAACTCGAAACCCTGTCCGCCGAGGCGCTTCGAGCTGCGGCCGAGGATGAGGAGGACGGCCATGCCCCCCGTGGTTGACGTTCTGGTGCCCGTGTACCGGGGGCTGGCGGAGACCAGGGCCTGCCTGGAGTCGCTGCTGGCGGCCCCGAACCGCGCCGCCATGGAGATCGTGGTGCTGGACGACGCTTCGCCCGAGCCCGAGCTTTCGGCCTACGTGCGCGAACTGGCCGGGCGCGGGCTGGTCACGCTGCTGGTCAACCCAGCGAACCTCGGTTTTCCGGCCACGGTGAACAGGGGCTTCGCCCTGCACCAGGACCGCGACGTGGTGGTGCTCAACAGCGACACCGTGGTCTTCCCCGGCTGGCTGGACAGGCTGGCCCGCGCGGCGCACTCCGCGTCGGACGTCGGCAGCGCGACGCCGTTTTCCAACAACGCCACCATCTGCTCCTATCCACGGCCCAACCAGGACAACTCCGCCCTCCAGGACATCACCCCAGCGGAGCTGGACGCCCTGTTCGCCGCGCGCAACGCCGGGGCCGTGCGCGACCTGCCCACGGCCGTGGGCTTCTGCATGTACATCCGCCGCGATTGCCTGGTGGACGCCGGATATTTCGACGAGCACACCTTCGGCACGGGCTACGCCGAGGAGAACGATTTCTGCCTGCGCTCCGCCAGGCTGGGCTGGCGGCACGTGCTGGCCGGGGACGTGTTCGTCCGCCACAGCGGCCAGGCCTCCTTCGGCGCGGCGCGCAAGCCCGCCCTGGAGCGCAACCTGGCCCTTCTGGAGCGGCGCTTCCCCCTCTATCTGCCCACCGTGCTGGAGTGGAACCGCCAGGACCCCCTGCTGGACCTGCGCCGCAACGTGGACAGGGCAAGGCTGGAGCGCCTGCGCCCGCAACCCACGGTGGTGCAGGTCTGCCACGGGCTTTCCGGCGGCACGGCCCGCAGGCTGCGCGACGAGCGCGCCGAGCTGGCCGCCGCCGGGTTCGCCACGGCCACGCTGCTGCCGGACACGGGGCAGGGCGGGCGCGGCCCGGACCGGGTGCGCCTTGAGGCCACCCAGGCTCCCGATTGCCCCAACCTTCGCTACAGGCTACCCCAGGAGCAGGATCTGCTTGCGGCGGACCTCGCGCGCCTGGGGGCCACGGAGCTGCGCCTGCACCATTTCATGGACGTGCCGCCCGCGCTGCTGGAGCTGGCCGGGCGCATGGGCCTGCCCCAGGACGCGGTGGTACACGATTTCGCCTGGTTCTGCCCCCGCATCAACTGCATCGACGACACCCGCCGTCACTGCGCCGAGCCTTCGCCCGAGGTCTGCCAACGCTGCGTGGACGCCAACGGGGCGGATTTCCGGCCCGAGGGCGGTGTGGCCGGGTTGATCGAGCGCTCCTCGAGAATTCTGCTCGGCTCCAGGCGCGTCGCGGCCCCCAGCGCGGATGCCGCCGGGCGCATGATGCGCCATTTCCCCGGCCTCTCCGTCATGGCCGTGCCACACGGGGAGCCCGCCTTCGCGCCGCCGCCCCCGCCCCCCGCCTGGGACGGGCGCTCCCGCCTGCGCCTGGCCGTGATCGGGGCCATCGGCCCGCACAAGGGCTTCGAGGTGCTCAAGGCCTGCGCCCTGGACGCCGCCCGCCGCGACCTGCCTCTGGAATTTCGTGTGGTGGGCTTCAGCGCGGACGACGCCGCGCTCTACGCCACGGGGCGGGTGCACATCACCGGGGAGTATGCCGAGGAAGAGGCCCTGGAGCTCATCGCCCGCCAGCGCTGCCACGCCGCCCTGTTCCTTTCGGTGTGGCCCGAGACCTGGTGTTACACCCTGACCCAGGCCTGGCGCGCCGGGCTTTGCGCCTTCGGGTTCGACCTGGGGGCCATCGGCGAACGCATCCGGGCCACGGGCTGGGGGTGGCCTGTCCCGCTCTCGCTGGATGGACAAGTGGTCAACGATCACGTACTTGCCGCGTTCTCGGGGCGCGCGCAGCCTGGGCTGCCTCGCTGAATCCACCGACATCGCAGGACAATCCATGAGGGAACGCACCGACAACCGCAAGGAACGCATCCTGGGAGTTCTGGCCCGCAGGCAGAAAGACCTCACCGTGGTGCTCAACAACATCCACGACCCGCACAACGTCTCCGCGGTGCTGCGCAGCTGCGACGCCTTCGGCGTGGCCGAGGCGCACCTGCTCTACACGGACACGCCTTTCCCCACGCTCGGGCACAAGAGCTCGGCTTCCGCCAAGAAGTGGGTGCCCCTCAAGCGCCACAAGTCCGCCGCTGATATGATCAAGGGATTTCGCGGGAAGGGCATGCAGGTGCTCTCCACGGGGTTCGGGCCCCAGGCCAAGCCGCTCACCGACTGGGACCTGACCCTTCCCACCGCCGTGATCATGGGCAACGAGCATGACGGCGTGGCCGAGGAGCTGAACACCCTGGCCCCGGACCACATCTACATCCCCATGCAGGGCATGGTGCAGAGCCTCAACGTCTCGGTGGCCACGGCCGTGATCCTCTACGAGGCCTTCCGCCAGCGCATGGCCAAGGGCATGTACGACGAGCCGGGCTTCACCCCGGAGGAGATCCAGGAGCGCTACGACCTCTGGATCACGAAGTAGCGGAGCCCGCCATCAGCCCTTGCCCTGGAGCGCGGCCTGCAATTGGCGGGAGGCGTCCAGAAGCTGCCGCCAGGCCAGCTCGTGGTTGGAGTGCACCAGGGCGTCGATCTGCTGGTCGGTGTACTTGGACTCCAGCTTGATCTTGTTGCCCTGGATGTGGGCCACCTGGGCGGGGGTGGAGGCCTGGCGCATGCTGGAGTTCTGCACGTGGTCGATGCGCAGCCGCCCGGTGTAGAGGCAGGGCTTGCCAGCCAGCCAGGTGCGGATGTCGCGGTCCAAGTCGTCGAACTGGGTGGGAGTGAAGCGCACGTCGAAGCCGCCCACCTTGTCAAGCAGGGACGTCTCCAGCAGGTGGCAGCACCCCGAGACGGACATGCAGGCCCGTTCATAGCCGAACAGGCCGGCGTCACGCATTCCGGTGCAGTTGCTGAACACGCGCAGGCGCTCGCCGGACTCCGGGGCGTCCTGTCCGGCCAGCCTATGCAGCAGGTGGTAGTCCGCAGATTGGAGGCGGTGCGGGTGGCTGTGGTCGCGGATGGAGCAGCCCACGGTGGAGCACTCGGGGTGGCGCAGGGCGGCATCCAGAAGCAGGGCCAGCCAATCGTTAGGAAGGATCACGTCGTCGTCCAGGAAGGCCGCCCGCTCGCAGGCCCGCACCTGCGGCAGTGAGAGCAGCCAATTGCGCGCCGCCGGAGCCCCCACGTTCACCGGCAGGGTGACCACGCTCAGGCGGTGGGCCCCGTAGCGGTCCCTGGCGGCGGCCAGCGCGTCCGGGGTGGCGTCGGTGGAGCCGTTGTCCAGCACGAACACGGGGTTGTCCCCGATGTCGGAGGCGAAGAGGCTCTCGATGGTCTGGGCGATGAGCGCGGCCTTGTTCCAGCTGTAGGCCAGGATGGCCGTGCGCGTGGGCGGCAGGCCCTTGGGCCGCTTGGGGGCGCGCAGCGCGCAGGCCAGCTGCATGGTCAGGTTGGCGTGCCAGGGCATGGCCCGCCACAAGGGCAGCCAGTGCCGCACCGCCGCGCCGGGGTTGCCGTTTTCGGCGGCCAGCAGACCCGCTATGAACATCCGCCAGGGGCCGAACACCGGTCCCGCGCCGTCGATGGCCGGGGCGAGCCCGTGGGCGTGGTCCAGCTCGGCCGCCAGCCTGGAGTGAAGGTGCGCTTCCAGCCCCGCCTGGTCCAGGATATGTTTCGCCTTGTCGCGGTCGGGCAGGGCCACCAGCTCGTCCCAGGCTTCGCCCAGCCAGGAGAGTGCCGTCTGTCCGCGCACGGCCTGCTCAAGGAAGGTTCCGGCCAGATCGGGGTCCGCAGTAGCCTTGACCTCCTCCCAGAGGGGAGTGGGCGGCAGGGGACGCAGGCGTTTCTTGAGGGCGAGCATGGTCTGGCGCACTTCCGGGGCCAGGAAGCCCTGCGCCCCGTCCAGGGGCAGGAGCATGGCCAGCACTGTTGCGGAGAGCGGCCGCTGCTGCCAGGCCCAGGAGAGCAGGCCCGCGGCGGCCGACATCAACACTTGATTGCCGGGGGCCGAGCGCACTATTGCTTCCGCGAGGCCCCACTGTTGCCAGGGGCTTTCGGTGGAAAGCCCCCAGGTGGGCAGGGGCCCCCGCAGCAGGGCCAGTTGTGCGGGCTCGAACGGCGGGAAACAACCCAGGTACGTATCGGAGGTTTCTGTCATGGCATGTGCGCGTGATGATTGTTCCCCGCAGTCCCGGATGGACAGGGCCGTGCAGGCCCTCGTGGGGGGCGGGTGCGTCGTCTACCCCACGGAGACCTTCTACGCGCTGGGAGCCCTGGTGGGAAGCCCTTCCGCGCTGGCGCGCGTGAACACCATCAAGGGCAGGCCGCGCTCCAAGCCGCTGCCGGTGATCGTGGGCGGCATGGAGCAGCTCGGGCAGGTGATGTCCGCCGACGCGGCCTCCTGGCCGGGGTACGCGGTGGCCATGCTGCTCATGGAGCGCTTCTGGCCCGGCCCGCTCTCCATCATCGTCCCGGCGGCCAAAGGGCTGCCCCCCCAATTGCTGGACGGGCGCGGCAGTGTCTCCGTGCGCTTCACCCCCCACTCCCAGGCCCAGGAGCTTTGCCTGAAGGCGGGCTCCCCGCTGGCGGCCACCAGCGCCAACGTCAGCGGCGAGCCTTCGGTGAGCGATGTTGGCCGGCTTTCCCCGGCGGTGTGCCTCGGAGCGGACTATGTGTTGGCGGGCGACCCGGCTCCGGCGGGCGGGCTGGCCTCCACCGTGGTGCGGCCTCTGGCCAACGGCGAGGCCTACGTCTACCGGGTGGGCGCGCTGCCCCTGGAGGAGATCGAGCGTGTTGGGGTCATCCTGCGCCGCGAAGAGTAGGGAGCGCGTAAAGGTTTTTTTACCCCAAGGTGGCCCTGGGGGCTGTCGGGGGCGGGGAGGTTCAAGTTTTTCTACGATCCTGTGGGAGGGAGAGCGCGGTTGTCGATTATTTAAATACATTATTTCAGTATGTTATATAAATTTTCGACTTCTGTCCCAGGTTGGCCCGCTCCTTGCTACATAGAATGCATTCTTCCTCCTTTTGAAAACAATCTTTCTGAATCGGCTTTCAAGGATACCAGGCCCTTGAAAGCCGCTCTTCATTTTTAGCCCCGGAATAGGCGGCTGCGCCGCCGGGGCCTCTCTCCAGCACACTTCCGTCCGAATCAGGATCACGCTTTCCGCAAGGGGGCGTTGACGGGCTGCCATGGACCGGGCGCAGACCTCGCCGCGGGCAATGGCAGGGATGACGACTCCAACAGGTTGTGCGAACAGGTCCAGAAAGCTGAATGTCGTTTTGCTTCGGCCCGGAGGACTCTCGGGACCCGCATCCAGCCTCGCGGGAAGGGGCGCGCCCCTGACCGACCGGCCTGGTACAAGAAGCTGAACGCCCATCCTCCGCGCGGCGGCATGAGTTGCCAGGTGAGGCCGGCGGGCGTGCTCGCGGATGCTCATCAAGGGCCTGGCTCAATAAGCTGAACGTGAATCCGCGCGCGGCACGAATGGGCGCGCCCAGCCTTGAGGATCAGTCACGTGATCGAACATCCTCTCGCCTTCCAAGTTCAGTACACGGGATGCATTCGCCCCCGAAAGCCTGTGGCCGCTTCGAAGCGGAGCGCGCGCCCTTAGCCCAAGGCTGGCACATGGTTCAAGAAGCTGAACGCCTGACCCTCCGCTTGTTTCTCAAACGACTCTGAGACTCGTGGGGATGCACGCTGGCCGGATCGTTTGGCATGCCGGGCGCATTTGTTTGGAGCCAGCCAGGCGGGACGGAAGGCTGTAGTGCGGCGGCTCGCCATGCCTGCCCCCGGTTCATCTGGCACGAGGCTGCCCCTGACCGGTTGAAGCGATGGAGTTGTGGGACCGGTGTCGCCCCGTCGCAATCGGAGGAACGGTGGGTTCCCGTCTGTTTGCGCTGGGGGCTATGGCAGCGCGGGAGAGTTGGCTTATCAATCGTTCAAGGAATTTTACCGGAGATGGGCGCTGGGGCGGGGCGGGTCTGGGCTGTTCAAGAAATTTTACGATTACCGCACTGCCGTGGAAGGCATGCTTGCGAAATAAACAGTGTTATTTTGATAGTTTAATATGTATTTTCAGCTGTAGCCATGTGTTGGCACGCCGCTTGCTGTATGATGGGTGTTCTTCCTCCTTTTGATAAAACCGGCTTTCAAGGAATACCAGGGCCTTGAAAGCCGGTTTTACAATTTCCAGCCTTTCCCAATAGTTCCAGCACCACTTCCGGGCTGATGCCCTCCAGGCAGGCCGGGCCTAAGCGGCCGAGGCGCCCGCATTCGAGGTCCGCACAGGCGGCCGTGCAGGGCGAGCAGGGCAGTTTCAGCGAAATCTCGTCCATCCCCACTGGTCCCCATCGCGAGAAAGCCGTGGGGCCGAACAGCGACACCCCGGGCACGCCCATCATCCCCGCCAGGTGCATGGGGCCCGTGTCCCCGCCCACCACGGCCCGCGCCGAGGCGATAAGCGCCTCCAACTCCTCCAGGGTCTGGGGGGTGGCCGTCTTCGCGCTCCCCGTGTCCATGCCTCGTTCCAACTCGGCCGGGCCAAGGACCATCAGGGCCTCGCGCCCGTGTTGCTCCAGCATCCGGGCCAGTTCAAGAAAATGTACCAGGGGCCACTGCTTGGCCGGGTGACCGGCCCCGGGGAAAAGCAGCACCGGGCCGTCCGGTTTCGCCACCGCTCCGAATCGATCCCGGAACGCCGACAGCCAGTCCTGAACTATGGGAACCCCGGCCGCCTCCAGGGCGGCCAGCTGGGCCTGGCGGGCGTGCGGCGCGGGGTTGCCAGCCGGCACGGAGGGCAAGAAGGCGCAGTCCAGCCCGGGAGGGATCTCGGGAACCCTTTGCACCACGGGCCAGAATAACCGGCAGCCTGCCAACTCCTCCGGCGCTGCCGAAGCCCCGTGGACGCGCTCCAACGCGCGACGCAGGGCGGGGGGGCACGGTGCGAAGCCCAGCGGTTCGAGCCAGCGCATGCGCTCGGAAGACCCTGCCCAGTACAGCCGCGAACGATGGAAGGCCCTGGAAATGCTCAAGACGGCAGGCCAGGAAAGAAGGAAGTCCCCCAATGCTCCGTGATGAATGAGAATAACCTTGTCAGGCGCGGGTGGGGCAGGTATAGATTGCATCAAAGAGTCTCTTCGCATCCCCCGGACTGGCGTGTAAAGCCCCGCACGCCTCTGAGTCCGTTTCGCGTCCCACGGGGCATGGACGCCACAACGCAGATCTTATGGAATCCTCCTCGCCCTCCACATGCCCGTGTTGCGGGCGGCCCATGCCGGCCTACCGCAACCCCACCCCCACCGTGGATATCGTCATCGCGTGTCCCGGCGGAGGCGTGGTGCTCATCGAGCGGCGCAACGAGCCACACGGCTGGGCGCTGCCGGGCGGCTTCGTGGACTACGGCGAGACGCTCGAGAACGCCGCCATCCGCGAGGCCAAGGAGGAAACCGGGCTGGATGTGGAGCTCACGGGTCTGCTGGGCGTCTATTCCGACCCGGAGCGCGACCCCAGGCAGCACACCCTGGCCGTGGTCTACATGGCGCGCGCCCAGGACATGGCCGCCCTCGGAGCCGGAGACGACGCCGCCAGGGCCCAGATTTTCCCTCTGGACCGGCTGCCCGCCCCCCTCTGTTTCGACCACGGGCGCATCCTGGATGATTACGCGCGCGGCTTCCTCTGGCTCAACACCCGTAAGGGGCGGTGGAAATAACGGCTCGCTTCATGGGATCGTAACCACGCCGGTGTTAACCGGCCGTAGGTGTCTCGCAGCATCGGACGGGGAGCAGCATGCCATTTCATCACAAGGTCGTCTTCATCGCATCCGAGATTTACCCGTTCTCCAAGACCGGCGGGCTTGGCGACGTCCTCGGGGCGCTGCCGCTGACCCTCTCCCGCATGGGCTTGGACGTGGCCGTGATCACGCCGTTCTACGGCCGGTTGAGCACCGGCGAGTTCAAGCTGCGCCTGATCTCTTCGCGCTGCCCCGTGGGTTACCCCTGGGCTCCGATCACGGCCGAGATCTACATGGCCGACTACCACGGCCTGCCCGTCTATTTCATCCAGCGCGGGGAATACTTCGACCGCCGTTTCTACTACAACACTCACGACGGCGACTACTTCGACAACTGCGAGCGCTTCATCTTCTTCTGCCGGGCCTGCCTCGAATGGGCCAGGCGCATGGACATGGCCCCCAGGCTCATCCACGTGCACGACTGGCAGGCCGGCCTGGTGCCCGCGTTCATGCACTTCTGGCGGCAGATCGACCCCTTCTGGCGCGACACCAAGACCATGCTCACCATCCACAACCTGGCCTTCCAGGGGCGCTTCGCCTCGCGCCTCTTCAAGGGGTCGGGGTTGCCGCCCGAAGCCTGGAACATGGACGGCGTCGAATTCTGGGGTGACTTCAACCTGCTCAAGGCCGGCATAGCCTACTCCGACCTGGTGACCACCGTGAGCCCCACATACGCCGAGGAGATCCTCACCACGGAGTACGGCTGCGGGCTGGAGGGCATCCTCTCCAAGCGTAAACATGCCCTGCGCGGCATCCTCAACGGGGCCGACTACTCCGTCTGGGACCCGGGGAACGACCGCTACCTGCCGTGCACCTACAGCGCGGCCGACATCGCCAACAAGGCCGCCTGCAAGCAGAACCTGCTGGACGAGATGGACATGGACCCCATCCTGGCCAAGAGGCCGGTGCTGGGCTTCATCGGCCGCCTGCGCCGCCAGAAGGGCGTGGACCTGCTCATCGACATCCTGCCCGAACTGATGCGCATGGGCCTCGGCGTCGTGGTGCTGGGTGAGGGCAACCTGGAGTTCGAGGCTCAGCTCATGGAGATGATGGAGACCTACCCGGGCAGGCTCTCTGTCCGCATCGGCTACACCGAGGACCTGGCCCACCGCATCCAGGCCGCCTCGGACATCTTCCTGATGCCCTCGCGCTACGAGCCCTGCGGCCTGACGCAGATCTACGCCCTGCGCTTCGGCACGCCCCCGGTGGCCACCAACAGGGGCGGCCTCAAGGACACCATCGTCCCCTACCCGAACCCGGAGTGCACGGGCTTCACCTTCCCCGAGGCCACGGCCGAGTCCTTCCTGCAGAGCATACGCCAGGCCGTGGATGTTTTCTCCAGGCCCGACGAATGGAACAGGATCGTACACCGGGCCATGCGGGCGGACTTCTCCTGGGAACGCTCCGCCGCCCGCTATCTGGAAGTCTACCGCGAACTGGGCATAGACGTTTAGCCGCGCCCGCCCCGGCGCCCACCTTCCGGCCCGGCCCGGCCTTGCCTTTCCGGGCCGGGCCTGCGCCCTGGCGCGTCCGCCTCGCCCGGCGCCAAGGAGTCCACCCTGAGCACTCCCGTCGCGATTCCTCCGTTCGATCTCTACCTCTTCGGCCGTGGAGAGCATTGGGACATCTACCGCATCCTGGGCGCGCACCCCCACCGCGAGGGCGGCCGGGACGGCTTCCGCTTCGCCGTGTGGGCGCCCAACGCCCGCGAGGTGTGCGTGCTGGGCGACTGGAACGGCTGGCGCTTTGGCGAAACCATGCTGCACCCGGTGGCGGCATCGGGCATCTGGGCCGGGTTCGTGCCCGGAGTGGAGCGGGGCCAGCTCTACAAGTTCGCCGTGCGCGACGCCTCCGGCCAGGTGCGCCAGAAGTCGGACCCGTACGCCTTCCGGGCCGAACTCCGCCCGGCCACGGCCTCCGTGGCCTGGGGCCTGGGCGGCTACGACTGGCAGGACCAGGAGTGGATGCAGGCCCGCGCCGGAGCGGGCCTGCCGCTTGACAGGCCCGTGTGCGTCTACGAGGTCCATCCCGGCTCCTGGCGCTGGAGCGGGCCGAACTACGGCGACTTCCTGGACTACGGTCGGCTGGCGGACGAACTCATCCCCTACGTGGCGGACCTGGGCTTCACCCACATCCAGCTCATGCCCATGGCGGAGCACCCCCTGGACGAATCCTGGGGCTACCAGACCGGGCACTACTTCGCCCCCACCAGCCGCCACGGCACGCCCGAGGGCTTCAAACATTTCATCGACCGCTGCCACCAGAGCGGCCTGGCCGTCCTGCTGGACTGGGTGCCCGGACACTTCCCCAAGGACGCCTGGTGCCTGGGCCGCTTCGACGGCACATCGCTCTACGAGCACGAAGACCCGCGCAAAGGCGAGCACCCTGACTGGGGCACATACATCTTCAACTATTCCCGCAACGAGGTGCGCAACTTCCTGCTGGCCAACGCCCTGTACTGGCTGGAGGAGTTCCACCTGGACGGCCTGCGCATCGACGCCGTGGCCTCCATGCTCTACCTGGACTACTCGCGCGAGGACGGCCAGTGGGCGCCCAACGAGCACGGCGGCAAGGAGAACCTGGAGGCCATCGCCTTCCTGCGGGAGCTCAACACCGTGGTCCACGCCCGCTACCCCGGGGCGCTGATGGCCGCCGAGGAGTCCACGGCCTGGGCCGGGGTCTCCCGCCCGGTGAGCCAC
Source organism: Fundidesulfovibrio soli (assembly GCF_022808695.1). Taxonomy (NCBI): domain Bacteria; kingdom Pseudomonadati; phylum Thermodesulfobacteriota; class Desulfovibrionia; order Desulfovibrionales; family Desulfovibrionaceae; genus Fundidesulfovibrio; species Fundidesulfovibrio soli. Next base: position 647,315 of record NZ_JAKZKW010000001.1, on the reverse strand, counting down.
GGGGGGCTGGGGTTCAGCTTCAAGTGGAACATGGGCTGGATGAACGACACCCTGGAGTACTTCTCCAAGGACCCTTTGTTCCGCCGCCACCACCAGAACACGCTGACCTTCTCCATGCTCTACGCCTTCCACGAGAACTTCATCCTGCCCATGTCGCATGACGAGGTGACCCACGGTAAAGGCTCGCTGATCTCCAAAATGCCCGGCGACGAGTGGCAGCGTTTCGCCAACCTGCGCTGCTTCTTCAGCTACATGTGGGCCCACCCGGGCAAGAAGCTCATGTTCATGGGCGGGGAGTTCGGCCAGTGGCGCGAGTGGACCAGCCGGGAGCCGCTGGACTGGGCCCTGCTGGACTTCCCGGCCCATCAGGGGCTCATGGCCGCCCTGCGCGACCTGAATGGCATCGTGCGCCGGGAGCCAGCAATGCACGCGCTGGACTGCGAGTGGGGCGGGTTCGAGTGGGTGGACCTCTCCGACAGCGCCTCCTCGGTGATCAGCTTCCTGCGCAAGGACGGGCGCGGCGCGCAGATTCTGTGCGTGTTCAACTTTACGCCCGTGGTGCGCAGGGACTATGCTCTGGGCAGCCGCCACCCCGGGCGCTGGCGGGAGATTTTCAACTCCGACGCGGCCTGCTACGGCGGGTCGGGCGTGGGCAACGCCGGCGGCGTGGACGCCGAAAGCCCGGGCCTGGGCCTGTGGCCGCACCAGGTCCGCCTGACGTTGCCTCCGCTGGGCGCGGTATTTTTCAAAGCAGAGGAGCCTTCCGCCGATGCATCCCACGATCCTGACGACCCTGGGCGACCCCAACGGCCTGGGGCCTGAGCTTGTCTGCCGCTGGCTGGCCACGGGGCCGCGCCTGGAGGAGCGCCTCGTGCTCATCGGGCCGGAACCGGCCCTGCTCATCCACGCGGCGCGCCTGAACCTGAAGCCTTGCTGGCGCAAGGGCCTGGAGGATGAGTCACCGGGCGTCACCCTGCTGGAGCCTGAAGGCCTCAACGACTTCACCCCGCGCCCCGGCGAATTCCACGCTTCGGGCGGGCTTGCCGCCGGGCTCTCGCTGGACCTGGCCTGCGACCTTCTGCTCTCCGGGCGCGCGGCGTCCCTCGTCACCTGCCCGCTGAACAAGGCTGGGCTGCACGCGGCCGGGTTCGACTTCCCCGGGCACACCGAATTCCTGGCCCAGCGCGCGGGCCTCGGCCCGCACGACGTGTGCATGCACCTGTGCGGCCCCACCCTGCGCGTGAGCCTGGTGACCACCCATCCCCCCCTGCGGGAGGTGCCCGCCCTGGTGACACAAGAGAAAGTGCTGCACTGCCTGCGGCTCACGGCCCGCTTCGTGAGCGCCCTGGGCCTGCCCGGGCCGGTGGCGGTGTGCGGGCTGAACCCCCACGCCGGGGAATCCGGGCGCATCGGGGACGAGGAGAGCACCATAATCGAACCCGCAATCGCGCGGGCGCGCTCGGAAGGGCTGGACGTGGCCGGGCCTTTCCCGGCGGATACGGTGTTCCACAGGGCCTGGAAGGGCGACTTCCCGGCTGTGCTGGCCATGTACCACGACCAGGGCCTCGGCCCCCTCAAGCTGGTGCATTTCGGCGAATCCGTGAACGTGACCCTGGGGCTGCCCTTCGTGCGAACCTCCGTGGACCACGGCACCGGCTACGACCTGGTGGGGCGCGACTGCGCCAACATGGGCAGCTTCCTGGCCGCGCTGGACCTGGCGCGCAGGCTTTCGCGCCCCGTGGGTTGAGCACCCTCGCCACGGAAAAAATGAGAGCCGGGCATCCTCTGTGGATGCCCGGCTCTTTTTCGCTTCAGTCCGCGCGGGGCTAGGCCCTGGCCAGGCCTCCGTCCAGGAAGGTCTTGGCGTAGCGCTTGTCCTGCTTGCATATGTGCGTGACCAGCCACTCCTTGAGGAAGTCCATCAGCTCCATTGAGACGTTGGCCTGGCCGGACTTCACCTTGCCGATGTAGTCCACCACCTGGCCGGTGAGTTCCGCGTGCATCTTCTTGTGCGAGGCGCTCTCGGCGTACTTGAACTGATCGAAGTACTTCTCCTCGGTGCCGAAGTGGTAGACCGTGTACTCAGCCAGGCCGTCCAGCAGTTTTTCCAGCACGGAGCGGCCCTTGCCCGCCTTCATGGCGGCGTAGAGGTCGTTGATGAGGTCCAGGAGCTTGCGGTGCTGCTCGTCGATGACCTTCACGCCGGTTGCCAGGTCGCTGGTCCAGGCCATGAGCACGCCCGTCTGCATCCCGCTCTTGAGGTCCTCGATGAGCACGGAAAGTTCGCGTGAGAGATCGGAGAGTTCGATAACCGACTGGGCCGAGTCGTGGATGCCGTCGGCGATCTCGCTGGCCACCTGCTCCACCTCGTCGATGGCCTTGCTGATGTGCTGGGAGCTGGCCGACTGCTCCTCCGACGCCGCGGCGATGGAGAGGATCATGCTGGTGTTGGCCTCGGTGTGCGTCAGGATGGCCCCGGCGGACTGGCCGGCGCGCTGGGCCATGGCCGAGGCCTCGTCGGCGCGGGAGACGGCCAGGTCCATGTGCTCCACGTTCTGATGGATGGCGCCCTGGATGGACTTGATGGAGTCGCCCACCTCCTTGGTGGCGTGCATTGTCTTCTCGGCCAGCTTGCGCACCTCGTCCGCCACCACTGCGAACCCGCGTCCGGCCTCGCCCGCGCGGGCGGCCTCGATGGCGGCGTTGAGCGCCAGGAGGTTGGTCTGGTCGGCGATGTCGTTGATGACGTTGATGATCCTGTCGATGCTGCGGGCCTGCTCGCCCAGGCTGCCCATGTTTTCTTTGAGTACGCCGGTGGCCTCGTTGACCTTGGCGATGGCCGAGAGAGTCTCGGAGGCGATGCGCGCGCTGGCCGCGGCCTCCTCCTTGGAGTTTTCGACGCGCACGGAGGCGTCGGAGGAACTGCGGGAAATGTCGGTGATGGCCATGTTCATCTCGCCCATGGCGGTGGCCGTCTCGACCATGCGCTGCTTCTGCAGGTCGGCACCCTCGGAGATGCGCTCCATCTGGTTGGAGAGCGCCCCGGCCGAGGCCAAGACGCGGCGGACAACATTCTCCAGTTTGCCTGCCGCGCCCAGGAGGTTTGCGGCGCGGGACTCCTCGGCCAGGCGGGAAGCTTCCTGGGCCTGGAGGATGGCGTCGTCACAGGCGGCGTTTCTGAGGGCCATCTCCGCCTCCAGGCGCGCGTGGGTCTCCTGGGCGTCCTTGAGGCAGCGGGCAAGTTCGCAGAAAGCGTGCGAAAACACCTTGAACTCGCCGTTGATGTTAATGCACTCCGTGGCGGGGAGCTTCATTTCCAGGGCCTGTTTGGCCATGGTCTCCAGCCCGGCGAGCGGAAGCGCGATGATCGCTACGTGGACCGCGGCCGCAATGAGCACGACAACGGTCATAGCTATGCTCAGCCAGGCGGGAGCGCCGCCGGAAAGCGAGAAGGCCGCCAGGGTGGCGGCCAGCAGGGACGCAATGACCAATAAGCAAGACTGGAGCGTTCTTATAGACATGGATGCACCTCATCGCAATGGTGAGTCTAACTGTATTCAATGTCAAAGCGCCCTGCAAGTCTGACACTTTACAATTTGCCAATTATTCTACAAAAACAACGCCACACGGTGACCCTCAGGAGGGGCACCGGTTTAGGTAGGGACACAAACAATACTCAATCCTATTCATAAGCAGGAATCACAATGGAAAAGCAGGAAGCGCCCCGCGGGGCCATCCTTCAGCGTGACGGCGAGACCTGGGCGATCGTGCCCCGTACCCCCGTGGGGCTCATCACCCCCGAGGTGCTCGACGCCTTGAACACGGTGGTGAAGAAGTACTCCATCCCCATCGTCAAGATCACCTCGGGCCAGCGCATCGCCCTGGTGGGCATGAAGGCCGAGCAGGTGGAGCCCATCTGGGCTGACCTGGGCACCCTGGTGGGCCAAGCCATTGAGCTGTGCGTTCACTTCGTGCAGGCCTGCCCCGGCACCAGCGTGTGCCGCTTCGGCGTGCAGAACTCGCTGGGCCTGGGCCTGGAGTTGGAGAAGCTCTACGTGGGCATGGAGCTGCCGGCCAAGGTCAAGATGGGCGTCTCGGGCTGCCCGCTGTGCTGCGCCAGCTCCCTGGTGCGCGACATCGGCGTGATCGGCAAGAAGGACGGCTTCACCGTGGCCTTCGGCGGCCACTCCGGCGGCAAGCCCCGTGCGGCCGACATCGTGGCCGAGGGCCTGGACCAGGACCAGGTGGTTGCCCTGGTGAAAAAGCTCCTGGACTACTACCGCGACAACGCCAAGAAGAAGGAACGCTGCGCGCGCTTCGCGGAGCGCGTGGGCATCGAGGCCATCAAGGCCGCGGTGTTGTAAGCCGAAGGGCCGCTCCGAATGGGGCGGCCCTTTTTCATATCTCTATGATGATATCCGTCCTGCTCCCCGTGCGCGACGCGGCGGCGCACCTCCCCGCCTGCCTGGACAGCCTCCTGGCCCAAACGCTCGCTGATTTCGAGATTGTCGCCGTGGACGACGGCTCAACGGACCAGGGCCGGACGCTGGCCCTGCTGCAAGCCTACGCCGCCAGGGACGCCCGGGTGCGGGTGCAGGCCGCGGAGCACCAGGGCATCGCCTCGGCGCTCAACCTCGCGGCCTCGCAGGCCCGGGGGCGCTACCTGGCCCGCATGGACGGGGACGACGTCTGCCACCCGGAGCGGTTCGCCCTGCAGGCGGCGGCCCTGGACGCCAGCCCGGAGCTGGACGCCGTGGGCTGCCTGGTGCGTTACGGGGGCGACCCGCAAGCCTGCGGGGGCTACGCCCGCCATGTGGACTGGCTCAACACCCTTCGGAACCACGGCCAGATGCGCCTGGGCGTCTTCCGGGACGCCCCCCTGGCCCATCCCTCGGCCATGTTCCGAACCTCGTCCTTCCATCGCCTGGGCGGCTACCGGCAGGGGCCATTCCCCGAAGACTACGAGCTCTGGCTGCGCTGGCTGGAGGCAGGCGCTCGCCTGGGCAAGGTGGCCGAAACCCTGCTGACCTGGAACGATCCCCCACTCAGGCTTTCGCGCACGGACCCGCGCTACGGGCAGGACAGCTTTCACCGGCTCAAGGCCGAATACCTGGCCCGGTGGCTGGCCCGGCACAATCAGCATCATCCCGTGGTCTGGGTGGTGGGGGCGGGCAGGGTGACCAGACGCAGGGTGGAGCACCTGCAGGCCCATGGAATCCGCGTCCAGGCCTACCTGGATATCGACCCCAGAAAGATCGGCAACCATGTCGGCGGGATACCCGTAATGCACCACAGGGATCTTCCCCCCGCCGGAGAGGCCTTCGTGCTCAGCTACGTGAGCAACCCGGGCGCACCCGAACTGATAGCGGATTTCCTCAATTCCAGGGGCTACCGTCAGGGCTTGGACTATCTCCAAGCAGGATGAGGGTTTGGCGGTATATGCCGAAAAAACGCCGAAAATAAGGAAAAACGACCGTTTTGGTCTTGACTCGCCTTTTGGGTGACTCGGATGACGTTTGCGTCGCGTTTCTTTGTCAAAATTATTTGTCATTATATTTAAGCTGCTTATGAGCATATTGAACGAAAGGCCCTGATGCGGGGAATGCTCAGGAAGGCCCGCTACAAGCGACAATCCGAGAAAATGGCGCGAAACATGAAATTAATGCGGATGAAAAAGAACTAAAACTTGAATAATCTCGTAAAAATCAATCTTGTGCCTGTGGAAAACTTTTTCAACACCTGTTGAAAAAAATGTGGCCTCCAGGTCGCCAAGCCTTGTCCTTCGGTGCTTCCCGACCTGTCAGCCATCGTCGCCCCTGAAGCGGCTTTTTGCAAACTGGATCGAGATATCAAGTGGTTATGTTTTGGATAACCACCCAAGGCCGTGATGAGCACAGGGCGTTTATCCGGGTTGAGAAAAAAAGCCAGGAGAAGCATCAACTTCTCCATGACGCATCCGACCTGGAACCACATCCTCCATATACTCGAACGCAGCCTGAATCCCGGTCTGTATCAAGTATGGATAAAGCCCCTCTCGGCCGCCGTGGCCGATGGGCGCATCTGTTTGACGGCGCCCAACGAGTTCGTGGCGGCCTGGGTGCGCGACCGCCTCACCGGGCAGATCGCTGAAGCCGCGGCCCAGGTCATGGGGGGGGCGCCCGCCATCTCCGTGACGGCCCGCGACACGTCCGTCACCCCCTTGATCGAAACCTCAACAGCCCTTCCCGCACCCAAGCCGGAAGCCCCCGCGCCCGCCGGCGACTGCGTTGACCCGGCGTTCCGCTTCTCCTTCGACCAGTTCGTGGTCGGCCCCTCCAACGCCCTGGCCTATGAGGCCTCCCTGGGCCTGTGCAGGCGCAACCTGCCGGCCAACCAGCTGTTCATCAGCGCGGGGCCGGGGCTGGGCAAGACCCACCTGAGCCAGGCCATCGGCCGCATGATGCTCGCGGACATGAAGCAGGCCAAGCCCAAGGTGCGCTATCTGTCGGCGGAGGAGTTCTCCTCCCGGCTGATTCTCTCCATCAAGATGCGCGAGATGGACCGCTTCAAGGCCAGATTCCGCGAGAACGTGGACATCCTCATTCTGGAAGACATCCATTTCTTCCAGGGCAAGCTCAAGCTGCAGGACGAACTGCTCAACACCATCAACACCCTGGAGTCCCGGGGATGCCGGGTGGTGTTCACCAGCTCCTTCCTGCCCAAGGAGCTCTCCGGCCTGGACAACCAGCTGGCCTCCAGGCTCGGCGCGGGCTTCCTGGCCACCATCGACCAGCCCGACTACGCCACCCGCCTGAACATCCTGCGCCGCAAGGCCAGCCTGCATCAGGTCCTGCTCCCCGAAGACGTTGCCGACCTGCTGGCCAACAAGCTGCGCACGGACATCCGCCAGCTCGAGTCCTGCCTCCAGAACCTGGCGCTCAAGGCGCGCATCCTGGGGCAGGGCATCTGCATGGACATGGCCTGGGACGTGCTGCGCAACTACGACCTGGAGCAGCCCAGCATCAACCTGGACCAGATCGTGGACTACGTGTGCAACGTCTACAGCATCCAGCGCGAGCACCTTGTATCCAAGAGCCGCAAGCGCCAGCATGTGATCGCCCGCAACACGGCCTTCTTCCTGGCCCGCAAGCACACCCCCCTCTCCCTGCAGGACATCGGGCAGCGCTTCAACCGCAGGCACTCCACCGTGGTCAAGGGCATCACCGCAGTGGAGCGGCAGCTGACCCTGCAGACCCCGCTGGGCAGGCAGCTGGAGACCGCCATCGACCGTCTGGCCCAGTAGCTTCAGCTGGATAATTTGACACAGATGATTGGGGCGGCGCTGCCTCCCCAAGCCCCTCCGCCCAGACTCTCGGGCAGGGGGGTGACTCCCCCTGCATCCCCAACAGCTTCGCGTTCATGGGTGCGAATGTTGTGAGCACCGGGAAAACATAAAATCCGGGAAGGCCAGCCTTCCCGGATTTTGATTTGCGGGATCCAGGGGGATCATCCCCCTGGCGGGGCGTGGGGCGGCGCCCCACTCTTTGTCTGGATGACGGGCAGCGCCACATCCGTTTCAGATATGCGGTTCGCCTCAGCCCTGCCCGTCCTCCAGGACGGCCAGCTCCATGTCTCCCCAGACGCCCACCTGGCCCTCGACCTGGACGAACACGCCCAGCACACCCACGGCGGCCATCTCCTGGGCGCGCTCCAGGACCAGGGGCAGGTGCTCCGGGCTGCGGGCCAGGTTGCCCAGGGTGGTGGCTGCGGCGTCGGCCAGCGCCCCGGAGCGGGCCTTGACGGTCACCAGATCGGCGGCCCCGAAGGAGAGCGAGTGGCCGATGGTGGCCGAGGAGCCGCAAAGGGCCAGCGGGCTTTCCTGAGGCTCCACGCGCAGGGCCAGCCTTGCGCCCTGAACGGGCTTGGCCAGCAGTGCCACGAGCCTGGGCCGGGTGGTGTGGATGTAGATGTCGCCGCCGTTCTCCACCAGGATGTCGGGCGACAAGGGGGCGAAATAATCCGCCACGGCCTGGGCCACGGCCCCGGCCACGGCGGCCATGGGCCCCACCTGGCAGAGCCTGGAGGCGTCCAGCATGGCCCGGACCACGGGGGGGGCCGACTCTTCTCCCGGCTGCAAGGGGAGGGGCGTGAGGGAGTGGCGGAACTCGGGATGCAGCAGGATATGGTTGGTGAGCCCGGCGCGAACCTCGGTCAGATAGGCTCCGACCTCATCCGAGAGGTTCTTCCGGGCCGTGATGCGCAGGTCGGACTCCCCGGCGACGACCTGGAAGAAGGTCTCGCCCGGGGCGGGGCGCAGGGCTTGCCGGTAGGCCCTGTTGGGGTCCGTGTGGATCATCCGCTTTCTCCGGTGCTGGCGTGAGGCCGCGCGGGCTTTGGCCCGCCGGGGCGAGACTGCCACGGGCCCACACGTCGGACAAGCCCTTTGCTTGCCGGAATCGTGCTTCGGGAGTAGCCCTGGCACGAGGGGCTCAGCAGGCCCGGCCTAATGGAAATCCCTGTTGCGGCCGATGTGACGGCAAGATCCTCGCGATCCCCAAAGGAGATGCAGCCCAGAATGCACAGGTTGTCACAACTCGTCGACCAACTGCCCCAGATGGCCAATCCCCGGCTTGCGGCCCCGGGGATTGGGGTCTGGCTGGTCTGGGAAGGGCAGCTCTCTACCATCGTCGGTCAGATATTCAATGACTTCGGCGGTTTTCTTCAGGCAGAGGAAGAGAACCAGAGCCTGTGGTTCTTCTTCGGGGACGAAGCGATCAAGGCCTTGGGCAGGCTCTCAGGCTTCGCCCGGGTCAACCGTCTGCCCCTGCTCATCCAGCTCTTCCCGGCCTCGCTGCTGATCGGCTACAAGTTCGAGCGGAGCTTCACCTGCTCAGAGGATTTTCTGGCCCAGGAGGCAGCCCCCCCGCAGGACCTGGAGATGCTGGTCCACCCGGCGTTCGAAGGCCTGGTGCAGCCCCTGCCGGGCATGAACCTGAAGCCCGCGCTCCCTGTGCCCGGTCTCTCGCCGGCGCCGTACGGGCAGCTCACGGCGGACATCGCCATGGCGCAGGACTCCCCGCTGGGCTGGTACTTCATGCTGCGCCCCCTGGGCGATCCGCTGGACAAGAACACGGCCGAGGGCTGGCGGGCCATCTTTTCGGAGCTTCAGTCCCTGCTGGAGCGCATCGCCGCGAAATACATCTCCCACGAAGGATACCTGATCTTCGGGGTGGACAACGTGCGCTCGTTCCGCAACGTGGTCCGCGAACTGCTCACCCTGGAGGAGTCCATCCGGTCCGCGGATTCCGGCAAGAAGTACTGGCCGTGCGTCATGGCCTGCACACTCAAGCTGGGGCAGCACCTCAACAAGGATCTGCCCAGGCGCATCAACCTGGACTGGACGGACATCGCACCCGATTACCCGCACATGAGCTTCCGCTCGGCCTTGTATCTGGGGCCGGGTTTCCGCGTGAACGACGTGCGCCGGGCCTCGAGCAACCCAACCATCGACGACTGGTGCAGCATCTCCCTGGTAGAGGAGGATGGGGAGCCAGACATCCAGGACGAGGTTCCCTTCAAACCCCCGGCGAACCTGCTGGCGGGCAGCCTCACCCCGTGCTTCTACTGCGGACTCACCAGCCACGAGCCGGTGAGCTGCCCCTCCAAGTCTCTCCAGGATGCCGACCCCGGCGTGTGGGACAGGTTGGGCCTCATCGACATGGCCAAGCTGGAGGAGGCCGGGATGGGCATCAACCAGCTCATCGCCTCCGAAGGCCCGGGGGCGCTTCGCGGGCTTCTCGACGCCAAGGACGAGCGCGAGACCATCGTGCGGGGAATCTTCGAAATCGCCTATTTCAGCCAGCTGCGCTGCGTGGACCGCATCTGGCGCAGCACCGGCAAGGAGCTGCCCGGCGGTTTGGATACGCTCAACGCGCCCAACGACGGAGTGTACCTCTGGGACGCCCTGGATATGGCCAAGGCCGGGGCGCATGAGAACTTCGAGCAGGAGATCACGGCCAAGCTCGCAGCCTACGGGCGCGGCTTCCAGCCTCGCAGCGTGCAGGGCTTCGTGGCCATGGAGCAGGGCGACTGGAGCCGCGCCGGGTATTTCTGGCAGGAGGCCGCCCGCAGCGCCTATACGCCGCTGCAGCGCGGGTGGCTGTATTATCTCGAGGCGCGCGGTTTCGAGGTGCAGGGCGACTATACCCAGGCCGCCGGGCTTTACCGCCAGGCACGCTCGGAATGCCCCCGCTGGATAGAGCCGGGTTACCGGCTCGGGGTCTGCCTGGTGAAGCAGGGCTTCACCGACAGGGGGATGAACGAGATCGGCGACCTGCTCCGCCTGGACCCCAACATCTTCAACCGCGTGTTGATCGATCCCGAGCTGGAGCGTGGGCGCATCCACATCCTTTCGGCCCTCAAGACCCCCTGGAGCGAGGCCAAGACGGCCAGGGACGAGAAGCTGGACGCGGTCAAGTGCCTGCCGGACTACCTCAAGAGCTGGTTCAGGGACGACCACCCCTTCCTGCAGGAAGGAGTCCGCCACGCGCAGGAACTCGGCGGCATGTGCGCCATCAGCAACTACGTCTGCTTCATCTGCGTGGTACGCCAGTACGAAGCCCTGCAGGCCGACCTGCGCAAGGCCGTGGAGCAGTCCACACGCGAGCTTGGCAGAACGCTGGAATCGCTCCATCTCGAGCTCAAGGCCATCCATCACGAGGCCGCCTGGTTCCCGTTCGGCAAGCTGCTGCGTGAATTCAACAAGGACTACAACTCCTGCGCGGCCAAGCTCAACTGGATGCGCACGGCCTCCATGCAGGTGGCCGCAAACTTCCGCAAAAGCCAGGACTATGTGGAGGAAATCGAGGCCACCATTACGCTGCTCAAGGCCAGGCTTGTGACGCTGCGCATCGTACGGGACTCCACGTTGTTCGTGCTTCTGCTGGGCAAGAGCTTCATGTGGCTGGAGCTCGTGGGCATGGTGCTCTCGCTGGTCGCGGTGCCGGGGATAATCTACCTTTCCCAGAAATTCGGCCAGACCTGGATCGCTGACATGCTCTCCAGCCAGAAATGGCAGGTGCAGAAGGGGCTGATCATCATTGTGAGCATCGTAGCCATGGGCTTGGCTTCGGTGAAGACGGCCCTCACGTTCGAGAAAAAGCGCGCGGAACTCTTCAAGGAGGGCGAGGCGCGTGAGGCCAAGGCTGCCGTGGGCAAGGGGAAGGGCTCGGCGAAATCCGCCCCGGGGAAAGGCTCCTCCAAGGCCCTGCCCGCCGGCAAGGCCGAGTCCAAGGGCGGCAAGAAGAAATAACCGGGCATGTGGTGGCCGCGCGGCTCCAGGAGGGCAGGCTGCCGTGACACCCGGCGGCCCCAAGGGGCCAAATGGCCGGGGCACCCAGCGGGCGGGGCGGCATGCGGTCCGGGACTCCGAATGGCCGCGGGCATCGAGCGGCCGGTGGCCCGGATGACCTTGGCCGCTAGACGGCTTCAGACGCGAACGACCCCGGGCGGGCGGCCCGGCGCAAGGGCGCAAAAAAAACGGGCCCCCGAAAGGGGGCCCGCTTCTACATCAGTGAAGTCTGTAAGGACTACACGCAGCCGGTGGGCTTGGGCAGGCCGGCCATTTTGCAGGCGCCTTTGCCGGGGCCGGAGGGGAACAGCTCATAGATGTGCTTCAGCTTGTACCCGGTGACCTTCGAGAGGATGCGGACCATCGGAGCGATGCCGTTCTTCTTGTAGTAGTCCTGCAGGAACTCGATGACCTTGTTGTGCTCATCGTTGAGATCCTTGATGCCCTCGGACTCTTTCACGTACTCAACCCAGTCAGGGTTCCAGTCCTCGAAGCGCTGCAGGAAACCGTCCTCGTCAACCTCGAAGGTCTTGCCCTTGAATTCAACAGTGGCCATTCTCCATCCTCCTTGGCGTTGCTTGAACAATCTATCGGTTGCCTTGAGTTGCCGTGGATACCTCAACAAGAGGAATCCGAACCGTAAACAGCTACCCGCTGTCTTGGTACCATCATGGGACGCATGGCTCTTATCTGAAGACCGTGCTTCACGCAAGTGCGTATGCGTCCAGGTGTGGTCCCCACCTGAATTCGTGACGTCTTAAAGGCGAATTCCGAGTGTTGTCAATTCATTTCGATAACAGATCATTCCGGTATGATTTGCTCAAGATGGGTCCGTGCGAATTCAAGGCTCGGGTCCATCTCCAGGGCCTTGCTGAGAAACGTGACGGCCGCGTCCGTATGACCTAGGAATTTATGGCAAAGCCCCAGGTTGGCCAGGTCCATGACAGAGCCGGAGTCCAGGGCGAGCGCGGCCTCGAAGTCTCCGGCGGCATCGGCGTAGTTGCCGGCCTTGAAACGGCAGACGCCCCGCAGGTTGTGGTACTCCTTCACCTCCGGGCTGATGCCGATGGCCTTGCCCAGAATGGGCAGGGCTTCCTCCCACTGCTCCAGTTGGGTCAGGGAGTAGGCCTGGTAGAACAGGGCCAGGGCCTCGTCCTCCTGCTCGGGCTGCAAACCGGAGGCCTTCTCGAACAGCTCGATCGCATCCAGCACGTCGCCCGCGCGCAGGGCAAGCAGACCGCGGAAGAAGGGCAGGCAGGGCGCATCGGGGCAGGCTCCGGCCAGCACCTCCAGCCCGGTTGCGGCCTGGTCCTCGGGGCTCTCCTCGGCCAGGATGCGGCCCACGAACAGGGCCACGCTGGCCCTGGGGGTGCGTTCGCGGAAGAGGAAGCCCGGCACGAAGCTGTAGTTGGCGGAGACGCCCAGGTCCTTATGGGTGGTCTCGACGGTGTAGAGGGTGTAGCCCTGGGCGTTCAGTCCCTGGCAGAAAGCCCCGATCTCGTCGAGCATGTCCTGGCGTTCGATTCCGGGCAGTCGGTCGATGCTGGTGGAGGGGCCCTCGGCCAGCCAGCCCAGCTCGCCCAGGTCGGTGAACTTGCGCAGGCCCGAGGCCTCGTAGTTGCTTCCGGTCTCGAAGTCGCCGGCCAGCTGGGCCACCTCGGTGATGGCCCTCACGGCCGCCTTCACCGGGGAGGTGGCGGTGCCCGCCGTGAAGACGATCTCGCTCCTGATGCCCAGGGTGGACGGGTCGTAGGCCAGGGCTCCGACCGTGGGCACGGGCATGTTCAGGCTGAAGTCCTTGAGCCAGAGCGTGACGCCGTTGCGCTTGAAGGCGTCCACCAGCCCGGCCAGCACGGGGTCGTCCAGGTTGACCAGGTCGATGTTGGGCAGGTGGGGCTGCTCCCTGTCGATGACGGCGCTCACGTGGCGCTCCACCAGCTCGCAGGCGCCCTGGAGGATGGACTCCTCCAGGCAGTTGCCCGCCGAGGAGCCGTTGAACTCGTTGAGCTTCTTGAACCAATCCAGGGGCACCATGACTTCCTGGCCGTCCTGCACGCGGGTGGCGGGGTAGAAGCGCCAGGGCACCAGGTCCATGAGGGAGGCGGCCTGATCCGGGGTGATGGTGTCGCGCACGGAGAGGATGATCTCCTCGATGGGGATCACCTTGCCGGGCCAGAGGGCCTGCGCCTGGGACCATGTCGCCAGCGTGAAGTTGGACTCGTCGGCCCAGAAGCTGAAGTAGCTGAAACGCTCGGCCAGCTCCATCAGGGCGGAAGCCTCGGCCTGCGCCGGGGAGGCTCCCTTGCCCATCTGCTTGCGGGTGGGCATCACGCCCCGGGCCTGGGTGCCGCAGATGCTCAGGTATACGGGGATGCCAAGCCGCCCGGTGTCGGTGCGGCGCAGTTCGGCCAGGATGCCGCCGTGCCCGGCGAAGAGGGCCTTGACGCGCTCAACGGTGCTCTCGGGGGAGCAGAGCTTGTCGGAATCGCAGGTGTATCCCTTGGGGGTTGTTTGCAGTTTACGCATCGGTACGTCTCGTCATGCGGTAGAGCACGCAGGTTTGTGAATCCCCCGAATCGGCGCGGCAGGTGGTCTGCGTGCGCTGGATGCGGAAGTTCTGTTGGGCTTGGGCGAAAAAGGCCGCCGCTTCGCGGCAGTGGTCGCAGGAGAGCAGGACCTGAGCATCAGGCCGGGGGGCCAGTTGGCGCAGGAGCACCTGCTGCAAGGCGGCGTGCAGCGAGGGAATATACAGCGCCTCGGAGGCCAGGATGACGTCGAAGGCTTCGTCCGCGCCGCCAGCGCTGATATCCAGGATGGCGGTCCGGGCCTTGGCTTCCAGGCCATTCTTGATGATGCTGGCCCGGATGAACAACAGGGCCTCCGGTTCGATGTCCGTGAGGGTGGTGTCGCAGCCGCTCACCGCGGCGGCCAAGCCGCACAGGCCGAGGCCAGCGCCCAGTTCCAGCACCTTGCGGCCGGGCCGGGCGGCAAGCCCCGCCGCGAGCATGGCCAGGGGCAGCGACGCGGGCCAGAGCTTGGCCCAGAAGGGCAGGGTGAGCTTCTCCCCCGGGGCGGAGCGGGCGGCCAGACGGTCGATATAGGCGGACAGGTCCGTTATCTGAAGGATGTCGATGGAGACCGGCCCCAGGGCCACCGTCTCGAACCTGACGGGATAGCGCGAGGCGGCCAGGGCCAGGATGTCCTCCAGGCGGGAGTCGGCTGAGACAGCAAGTTCAAGGATGCGGGGATCGGTCATGGAGAGCGCTCCTCATGGGCATCCGAAGATGCAACAAAAAAGGCCGAACCCGCAGGTTCGGCCTTGTTCGATCCAGTGGAGCGGGAGACGGGATTTGAACCCGCGACTTCAACCTTGGCAAGGTTGCACTCTACCACTGAGTTACTCCCGCGATCTGGAGGCGGCATCCGGATTTGAACCGGAGAATGGAGGTTTTGCAGACCTCTGCCTTACCACTTGGCTATGCCGCCTCGCGCAAAGGGAAGCTGTGTTTAGAGAAAAGCTTCTGGCTTGTCAACAGCTTCCAAAACATCCATTCTGAAAGATTCCCCTGCCGGTGGGGAAGTGGAGCGGGAGACGGGATTTGAACCCGCGACTTCAACCTTGGCAAGGTTGCACTCTACCACTGAGTTACTCCCGCTCGGTGGCGAGAGGCGTGTTTAAAGAGATGGGGGGGCAAAGTCAAGCGCCATTTCGGGGAAATTTGCGAGCGTTTTCAATGTGCCAATGGTTTTGAGCGGATAGCGAGGCATATTTTTGCCTGAACTTCCCGGCACAAGCAAAAGGGGAGATGCCAGGGCCCCCTGTAGTTGGCTTGCGAGTGCAATGGTTTTTGATTACAGCCTGTTAGGGGCAAAATTTGGTGATGGCCCCACCTTTACCCCTTCACCCCGGAGCCCAAAACACGCGCCGCGTCCGGGCTTCGGCACGAACATGGGGCCAGCCCCCTTTACCTTGGCGCGCAAATCCTTTAGAGGGACTGACTTCGTTGACTCTGGGTTTCCGTAGTTTCGGAGGTTCCATTATGGATCAGAAGGATCTCGATTTCTTCCGGACGTATCTCAACGACTCGCTGCAGGATATCCTCAAGAAGGGCGAAGAGACCATTGAGGACATGACCGATACCGTCGAAGTCTACGCCGATCCGGCGGACAGGGCCACGGCCGAGTCCGACCGGGCCTTCACCCTGCGCCTGCGCGACCGCGAGCGCAAGCTGATCCGCAAGATCAAGGAGGCGCTTGAGCGCATCGACGACGGCACCTACGGCATCTGCGAGGAGTGCGGGGAGGACATCAGCGTTCCGCGCCTGAAGGCCCGCCCCGTGACCACGTTGTGCATCAAGTGCAAGGCCCGCCAGGAAGCCGACGAGGATATCAGGGGCGAATAAGCCCGCCGATGGACTCCTGCTTCTTCAGGTTTCTTGCGCCCGAGCTCGCCGGCGCCCTCGCCGGCGTCCGCTTCGACACCGTCTACGGCCCGTCCCCGGGCTTCTGGACGTTCGCTTTCACGCCACCCGTCTCACCAACGGCGGCCCTGCAGGGCTGCCGTTTCCTGCTGTTGCGCGCCCACGCCCAGAATGGGGCGATGCTGCTCTCCCCTGAAAAACCGGTCAATCCGCCCAGCCCCCCGGCCAAGGCCATGTGGCTGCGCAAACGACTGCGCGGGCGAAAAGTGACCGGCTTCAGGCTGGACTGGCCCCACAGGCGCCTGGCCCTGGAGCTCACCTCCGGCGACTGCGGCTGGCTGCTGCTCTCCATGGAGGACGACCCCGTCGTGCTGGAGCGGCTGCCGGACGGCTTCGGCGATGCGCCCGCCTGGTCAGGCGCGGACCTCGCCCTGGCCGATCCGTCCTGCCCGCGCAGCCTCCGCCGCGCCCTGGAGAAGGAGGACCCCGAGGACCGCGACGCCATGCTGGGGCGCTTCCTGAAGGGCGCTGCCGCCGGGTTCTACATGGGGCGTGGCCCCAAAGGGCCGGAGGGGCCGCTGCCCTGGCCGGCCTGGCGGGAGTCCGAACGCTTCGGGGCCGCGCTGGATGCCGCCCTGGCCCATGGGCGCGGCGCGATCTTCGAGGCCCTCGCGCCCCAGGCCGAAGACCCGAAACGGCTGCGCGTCCGGCGGGACAAGCGCCTGGAGACGCTGGAGAAGGACAGCAAGCGCCTGCAGGCCCTGGAGGCCCAGCACGCCTACGGCGAGGCCCTGGCCGCCAACCTCTCGGCCTTGGAGCCCCGCGCCAAGATCGGGCCGCTCACCCTGGACCACCCCGAACTCGGACCGCTTGAGGTCCCCATGGACCCGGCGCTCACGGTGCTGGAAAACATGGAGCGCTTCTTCCGCAAGGCGGCCAAGGGTCGGCGCGGCCAGCAGCACGTCGAGCGGCTGCGCGCCCAGGCGGAGCGGGGGGAGCTGCCCCCGCCCAGGCCGCGCGGACCCCAGGCGGCCCCCGAACCGGAGAGGAAGGGCCGCGTGCGCGACGCGGACCTGCACCGGTTCCGCTCTTCGGACGGCTTCGTCATCCTGCGGGGGCGCAACAGCGCCGCCAACCATCGTCTGGTGACCGAGGTGGCCAGCCCCTTCGACATCTGGCTCCACGCCGAGGGCGGGCCCGGCGCGCATGTGCTCCTCAGGCGCGACCACCCGGGGCAGGAAATCCCCGAACGCACCCTGCTGGAGGCCGCCGCCATCGCGGGGCTGGCCAGCTGGCAGGCCGGGGACTCCAAGGCAAAGGTGATGTACGCCCAGGCCGGCGAGGTGCGAAAAATCAAGGGCGCGGCCCTGGGCCGGGTGCGCCTTGACAGCGCGATCGGGCTCGTGGTCGCCATCGACCCGGAAATCGAAGGCAGACTGCGGATTTCCGATTGACTTTTACAGCTCTGCCCATCACGTAAAAGCACTCCTGCCTGCATATCTTAGTCTGAGGTGACGTATGACCTTGATGCGGAAGGTGCAGGTTTTTTCCATTGTATCGGCCTTGTTAACAGCCGCGGTCTGGCTCATCGCCTGGCTGGGCCTTTCCGGCGCAACCGAAGCCGCCCCCGGCTCCGGGCAGACATCCTCCCACGCGCTGTCCTCCCTCAGGGACACGGTCTTCTGGTGCGGCCTCGCGGCCGTGGCGCTTTCGCTCGGCCTGGGCGCGGCGTTCACGGCGGGCCTGGGCTCACGCCTGCGCTCTCTCGGCGTGCTGCTCTCCGGTACGGGCGAATCCCGGGACGGCGGCGACCTGGACGGCCTGGAACGCGCCCTGTCCAAGCTCTCCGCGGATCGCCAGGATGGCCTCGGCAGGATTTCGGCCCTGGAGGCCCTGGCCTCTGAGTTGTCAGAGGGGAAGGACATCGCCCTGGCGCAGGCCGCTCAGGCCAAACGCAGCGCCGAGAACTCCCGCAAGCACGGCATGTCCGGCGCGGCCGGCACCATCCGCTCCGTTGTCGGGGCCATCCAGGAGGTGGCTGGCAGCCTCTCCGGCGAGGTGGACAAGGCCGGGCGCGGCGCTCGCCTCCAGGCTGACATGGTGGCCGAAGCCTCCAGCGCCGTGGAGCAACTGGACGCCACCGTGCTGGACGCCGCCCGCAACGCCGCGCGCGCGGCCGACCTGGCCGCCCAGGCCCGGGGCAGGGCCGAAAACGGGGCGCAGGTGGTGGAGGGCGTCGTGGCCTCCATATCCCACGCCTACGGCCGCACCCAGGAGCTCAAGGACGTGGTGGAGGACCTGGGCGGGCAGGCGCAGGCCATCGGGCGGATCATGACCGTCATTTCCGACATCGCCGACCAGACCAACCTGCTGGCGCTCAACGCCGCCATCGAGGCGGCCCGCGCGGGCGAGGCCGGCCGCGGTTTCGCCGTGGTGGCGGACGAGGTGCGCAAGCTGGCCGAGAAGACCATGCTGGCCACCCGCGAGGTGGGCACCGTCATCGACGCCATCCAGTCCGGGGCCAAAGGCGCGGTCTCGGGCATGGAGAGCGCCGCCTCCGAGGTTGAGAAGGCCACGCAGGAGGCCAAACGCTCGGGCACCGCCCTGGCGGACATCGTCTCCATAGTCGAGGAGACCGCCGATCAGGTCCGGGCCATCGCCACGGCGGCGGAGCAGCAGTCCGCCATGAGCACCCAGATCGGGCGCACCGTGAGCCACGTGCGCGAAACCTCCGCCGAAACCCTTGACGGCATGACCCGTTGCGAGCAAGGGATCGAGAGTTTGATGGCGCAGGTTGGCGAGCTTGCCAACCTCAACAGCGTGTTCACCCTGCTCGGCCGGGGCGTGATCCAGGAACTCGTTGAGCGGCTGGCCACCTCCGACGAAATGAACTCGTTGGAGAGGCCCCGCATGGAGGCCCTGCTGGTTCGGGCCATGCGCGAGCACCCCTTCCTTGAGCTGGCCTACATGACCGACGCCGCCGGAGTGCAGGTGGTGGCCAACATCGGGCAGGGGGGCGCCCTGGACGGCACCGCCGTGGGCAAGTCGTGGAGCACGCGGCCCTGGTACGTGGGCGCCATGCGCGACAAGGACATCAATATTTCAGAGGTATACACGTCGTCGGCGTCCAACGCCCCGTGCATCACCGTGAGCCGCCCGGTGACCACCTCCCGGGGTGAGATCGTCGGCGTCCTGGCTTTGGACGTCAATTTGAGGTGATGCCTGAACACATGAGCAAACCGAACACAGCCGAGCGCAGGCTCGAATTCGACGACTCCGGCCTGGCCCGGGAACTCTTCGGGCCGCACAACGCCCACCTGGATCTCGTGAGGGAGCTTACGGGCGTCCGGGCGGACTCCCGGGGCAACGCGCTGACACTGCGCGGCGGCAGCGCCGAGGCCCTGGACCGCGTGGCCGAGGTCATGGTGGAGCTTTACGGCGCGCTGCGCAAAGGGGCGGGCATATCCCCCGAGAGCATCAAGCCGCTGCTGCTGGGTCTGGAGGGGGCCGTCCAACCTACGTCCCGCAGGTATTTCGAACAGGACATCTTCGTCGTCTCCCCCAAGAAGTCCATCACCCCGCGCACCCTCACCCAGCGCGAGTACCTGGGCACCATCCGCGCCACGGACATGGTCTTCGGCGTTGGCCCGGCTGGCACCGGCAAGACCTATCTGGCAGTGGCCGTGGCAGTGGCCGAGCTGCTGGCCAGACGCGTCAAGCGCATCGTGCTGACCCGGCCTGCCGTGGAGGCGGGCGAGAAGCTGGGCTTCCTGCCCGGCGACATGATGGAGAAAGTGAACCCCTACCTGCGCCCGCTCTACGACGCCCTGCACGACATGCTGGACTTCCAGCGCGTGAGCGAGATGATCGAGGAGGGCGTCATCGAGATCGCCCCGCTGGCCTTCATGCGCGGGCGCACCCTCAACGACGCCTGCATCATCCTGGACGAGGCCCAGAACACCACGCCCGAGCAAATGAAGATGTTCTTGACGCGCATGGGCTTCGGGTCCAAAGCGATAGTCACCGGCGACGTGACCCAGGTGGACCTTCCGCGCGGGGCGCCGTCAGGCCTGGTGGATGCCGTCTCCGTCCTCGAGGGCGTTGAGGGCATCGGCATCGTCTACTTCAGCGAGGAGGACGTCATCCGCCACCCCCTGGTGGGGCGGATCGTGAAAGCCTATGAGCGGCATACTCAGCCGTCTACGTAAAACCAGCCCCCCGCCCAAGGGCTCGGTGCCTTGTCAGCAGTGCGCCCAGCGCCCCATGCTGAGCTGGGGCCTCGGGGTGCTGCTGGCCGTGATTCTGGGCGCGAGCATTCTCTCCGCCGTCCGCTTCGAATCCGACGTGAAGGTCTTCCTGGCGGGCGACATCGCCAGCCAGGACGTCACCGCGGACCAGAACCTGCGCATCGAGGATCGCGAGGCCACCCTGCGCAAGCGCGACCAGGTCTCCGAGAACCAGCCTCCCGTTTTCGACCTGAGCCCCGCCCCTTTCGAGTCCCTCAAAAAGCACGTGACCGATATCCTGGCCCTCTCCCGCAAGCCCGACGAGGACCCGGAGAGGGTGCGCGCCTCCCTCTCGGAGGACCTCAACGTCGAGATCAGCCGGGACATGCTCCAGCTGTGGCGCACCCAGGAATTCCAGGACATGATGCTCCTGCAGCTGCTGCCCTGGCTCAAGGAGGTCTACTCCCGGGGCATTACGGCCCATCCCGGGGTGTTCACCACGTATAAGCAGGGCGTGCTCCTGCGCGAGCTGCCCTCGGGCATGGAGACCCTCTTCCTCGACAGCCCCGGCAGCATAGACCTGGACCGCTGCAAGGACGACCTCGACCAACTGCTGCGCAAGGACCTCAAAAAGACCATCCGCACCCGCAAGGCCGTGTTCACCCTGCTCAGCCCCTTCCTGCTGCCCAACCTGGTCTTCAACCAGGAGACCACCCTGGCCCGCAAACGCGAGATCGTGGGCGCCATGGAGCCGGTTTACACCAGCATCTACCGGGGCGAGATCATCGTCCGCCAGGGCGAGCGCGTCACCCCCGAGCAGCAGACCAAGCTCCAGGCCCTTTACGCCCATCGCACCAGCTCGGTGAGGCCCCTGGCCATCCCGGGCATGTTCCTGCTCTCCTGCCTGTTCTTCGTGCTGCTGCACCTCTCCCAGGGCAAGAAGTCGGGCATCCGGGCCGTGGGCAACCGCGAGTGGCTGGCCCTGGCCATGGTCACCGGCTTCTTCGTGCTGCTGGCCAAGTTCGTGGAGCTGGCGCGCCTCTCCGACGCGCACCTCCCGCTGTTCCTGAAATCCAGCCAGGTGGCCTTCGGGCTGCCCATAGCCGGCGCGGCGGGCGTGCTGGCCATGTTCCTGCCCCAGGCGCTGTGCTCCTTCGCGGTGCTGCTGATCTCCTACCTGGTGGCCAGCGAGGTGGGCGGCGGCCTGCAGCTGTTCAGCTACTACCTGCTGGGCGGCTTCGTGTACGCCTCCATCATCAAGAACTGCGACACCCGGCAGGACGTGCTGCGCTCCATCCTGCCCCTGGCCGGGCTGTGCGTGGTCTCCTGGATGGGCATCGTGCTGGTGCAGCAAGGCGGGGCGGAGATGACCCTGGCGGGCGGCGTGTACGCGGCCTTCAACGCCATCTTCTCGCTGCTGCTGGTGCTCGGCATGAGCCCCGTGCTGGAGCTGATGTTCGGCTTCACCTCCCGATTCAGGATGATGGAGCTCATGAGCCTGGAGCAGCCCCTGCTTCAGGAACTGATGGTCAAGGCGCCCGGCACCTACCACCACTCGCTCATCGTGGCCAACATGGCCGAGGCCGCCGCGCGCGCCATCGGGGCCAACGCTCTGCTGGCCAAGGTGGCCGCCCTGTACCACGACATCGGTAAGCTCAAGAACCCCAGCTATTTCATCGAGAACCTCTTCGGGAAGGAGAACAAGCACAACAAGCTCTCTCCCTCCATGAGCGCGCTCATCCTGATCTCCCACGTGAAGAAGGGCGTTGAGCTGGCCAACGAGCACAAGCTGGGCGAGGAGATCGCGGACCTCATCGGCCAGCACCACGGCATGACGCTGATCACCTACTTCTACCACAAGGCCCAGGAGCAGGCCGAGGCCAAGGGCGAAGAGCCCGTGCGCGAGGACGAGTTCCGCTATCCCGGCCCCAAGCCCCAGACCAAGGAGGCGGGCATCATCATGCTCGCCGACGCCATCGAGGCCTCCAGCCGCACCCTGGTGGACCCCACCCCCAGCCGCATCAACGGGCATATCCAGTCCATCGTGCGCAAGCTCTACAACGAGGGCGAGCTGGACGGCTCGGAGCTGACCCTCAAGGACCTGACCCAGGCCTCGGAGTCCTTCCACCGCATCCTCACGGGCATCTTCCATCATAGGATCGAGTACCCCAACCTGGATCGCGGCAAGGACAAGGCCAAGGAAGCCCCGGCCGCGGCCTCCTCGGGCAGAGGTTCGCCGGACAAGGCGGCCTGAGACAGCCCGAAGGGAGCCAAGAGCAGGGCGCTGCCCTGCACCCGCCAGGGGGATGATCCCCCTGGACCCCGCGACGGCTTCGCGGGGCAGGATGTCGTTTTGTGACGTGCTGTCCGCCAACTGCGTCCGCAAGGACGCCAGAAAAAGGAGTGGCCCATGCTCGTGGACTGGAAGAACCTGGTCAATAATTCCATGAAGGCGTTCGGGGAGCTGATCAAGGGCAACCCCAAGATCGGCGAGGCCATGAAGGCCTTGGACGATGCCGGTTCCGCTCACGGAGCGCTTGACGCCAAGACCAGGGAGCTGATCGCCCTGGCTGTGGCCGCCTCCACCCGCTGCGACACCTGCATCGGCGTGCACGCCAAGGCAGCGGCCGCCGCCGGGGCCACCCGCGAGGAACTGCTGGAGGCCCTGGCCGTGGCTGTGGGGCTCAACGCCGGGGCGGCCTTCGTCTATTCGGCCCGCATCCTGGAAGCCTTCGACGCCGAGAAATAGCCTGTATACCCCGGGGCCAGGCGCGCCCGGCCCCGGGGTTCTTCCGAACCGCCACCCTTCCGCGCCCGACGCGAAGCGATACAGGATTCCAAAGGAACGAAGTTCCTTTGGCCGCCGGAGGCATCTTCAATCGTATGATCTCTTCTGCTTCAACTCTTTGGATCGAACCCGGCGCGGCCCTGGACCCGACCCTGCCGCTCTCCCGGCGCGAGGCCGAACCCGTGCTGTACGCCCTGCTGGACGCGCTGGGCCTGACCGGCGGCGAGTTGGAAGTCCGCTTCGTGGACGACGTGGAGATCGCCCGGCTGAACAGGGAGTTCCTGGGCCTCACCGGCCCGACCAACGTGCTTTCCTTCCCCTCGGAGGATCCGGAGCGCCCGGCCTACCTGGGCGAGATCGCGCTTTCCGTGGACGCCCTCCGGCGCGAGGCCGCGCTCTACGGCCAGGACCCGCGTGAGCACCTGGTCCGGCTGCTGGCGCACGGCATCCTGCATTTGGCCGGGTACGACCACGGCGAGGCCATGGAGGCCATGACGGACCTCGCCGTGGAATCCCTGCGCTAGCCCGCCTTCCCCTTTACATCCTCCCCCTCTGCCGCTAAGAATTTTCTTTTTGCTGCATTTCATACTGGAGGCTCATATGCCCAGAAGATTCCTCGAAATACACGACATGACCCGCCAGGAGGCCCACGCCACCGTCTCCCGGGCCATCGAGATGAAGCAGTCGCGCTTCCGCTCCGAGCTGCTCGCGGGCAGGACCGTGGCGCTTATCTTCGAGAAGGCGTCCACGCGCACCCGCGTCTCCTTCGAGATGGCCGTGCGCCACCTGGGCGGCTCCACCATCTACATGACCCAGCACGACTCCCAGCTGGGCCGCTCCGAGCCCGTGGAGGACACCATCCGCGTGCTCTCGCGCTACGTGGACGGCGTGGTCATGCGCACCTTCGAGCACTCCAAGCTCACCCGCATGTGGGCCAAAACCTCCATCCCCATCGTCAACGCCCTCTCGGACGACTTCCACCCCTGCCAGGTGATGGGCGACGTGATGACCATGGTGGAGCGCGGCGCCGACCTGGCCAAGACCAAGGTGGCCTGGGTGGGCGACGGCAACAACATGGCCCACTCCTGGATCAACGCCGCCGTGTACTTCCCCTTCGAGCTGGTGCTGGCCTGCCCCGAAGGGTACTTCCCCAACAAGGACATCCTCGAGGCCGGGATCAAGGCCGGGGGCAAGATCCGCCTGGTCACCGACCCGCTGGAGGCCATCCGGGGCGCGAATTTCATCAACACCGACGTGTGGGCCTCCATGGGCCAGGAGAGCGAGGCCGGTGAGCGCATGGGCGTGTTCCAGGGCTACCAGGTGGACGCCAAGGCCATGGCCCTGGCCGCTCCCGGAGCGAAATTCATGCACTGCCTGCCCGCGCACCAGGGCGAGGAAGTGACCACCGAGGTCTTCGAGTCCGAAGCCTCCATCGTTTGGGACCAGGCCGAAAACCGCCTGCACATCCAGAAAGCCATCCTGGAATGGGTCTACTCCGGCGGAGAAGGCACCCTTCCGTATACCCTCGCGGAGATATAGCATGAGCAGCATCCAGAAAGTGGTCCTGGCCTATTCCGGCGGCCTGGACACCTCCGTCATCCTGAAGTGGATCAAGAAGACCTACGATTGCGAGGTCATCACCATGACCGCCGACCTGGGCCAGGACGAGGAGCTCGACGGCCTGGAGGAGAAGGCCCTGCGCACCGGCGCCACCAAGGCCTACATTGACGATCTGCGCGAGGAGTTCGCCAAGGATTTCGTCTTCCCCATCCTACGCGCCGGAGCCGTGTACGAGGGCCGCTACCTGCTGGGCACCTCCATCGCGCGGCCGCTCATCGCCAAGCGCATGGTGGAGATCGCCCTGAAGGAGGGCGCGCAGGCCGTCTCCCACGGCGCCACGGGCAAAGGCAACGACCAGGTCCGCTTCGAGCTGGCCGCCATGTCCCTGGCCCCTCAGCTCAAGACCATCGCCCCCTGGCGCGAGTGGGACTTCAAGGGCCGCGCCGATCTGCTGGCCTTCGCCAAGGAGAACGGCATCCCCGTGCCCGTCACCAAAGAGAAGCCCTACAGCTGCGACCGCAACCTCATGCACCTCTCCTTCGAGGGCGGCGAGCTCGAGGACCCGGCCAACGAGCCCGGCCCGCACAGCTACCTGCTCTGCGTCCGCCCCGAGGACGCCCCCAATGAGCCCGAATACGTGACCATCGACTTCCAGGCGGGCGACCCCGTGGCCGTCAACGGCGAGAAGATGAGCCCCGCCACCATCATCCGCACCCTGAACAAGCTGGGCGGCAAGCACGGCGTGGGCAGGCTGGACATGGTGGAGAACCGCTTCGTGGGCATGAAGTCCCGCGGGGTGTACGAGACCCCGGGCTGCACCATCATCCACGCCGCGCACCGCGACCTGGAAGGCATCACCATGGACCGCGAGGTCATGCACCTGCGCGACAGCCTGATCCCGCGCTACGCAGAGATGGTCTACTACGGCTTCTGGTTCGCCCCCGAGCGCGAGGCCATCCAGGCCCTCATCGACAAGAGCCAGGAGCGCGTCACCGGCCAGGTGCGCGTGAAGCTGTACAAGGGCCAGGCCACCCCGGTGAGCCGCGTGTCGCCCAACAGCCTCTACAACATGGAGCTGGTGACCTTCGAGGAAGACTCCGTGTACGACCAGTCCGACGCCACCGGCTTCATCCGGCTGCAGGGGCTGCGCCTGCGCGGCTACAAGAAGATGTAGTTCGTTATTGATGGTCCGCCGTCCGCCGGGCTATCCCGGCAGGCGGCGGACCGTTTGCATTCGATATGAGTGGAGACGGCCCGGGCGGTCTTCGCTCGAAGCAGTTTTTACCGGCTGCGCGCCGCGAAAACGGTGAGCCGGCATGTCCGGCCCTGCCTGCCAGCGCCCCCGGCACCCCGGTATATTTGAAGAATATCGTTGTGCCGGGGGCGCTGGCAGGCAGGGCCGGATGTGACGGCGGCCTGAGCAGACCGCACGCCATCCAGCCACCGGAGGCACTCCATGTCCGCATCGTCCAAGCCCTGGGGCGGCCGCTTCGCCGAACCCACCTCCAAGATAGTTGAGCGCTACACAGGCTCCGTCCGCTACGACAAGGCCCTCTACGCCCAGGACGTGGCTGGCTCCAAGGCTCACGCCCGCATGCTGGCCAAGCAGGGCGTCATCAGCGCCGCCGAGGCCGCGCAGATCGTTGAAGGCCTGGACGCCATCCTCAAGGACATCGAGTCCGGCGCGTTCGTCTGGAAGGACGAGCTTGAGGACGTGCACATGAACATCGAGGCCCGGCTCACCGAGATGATCGGCGACGCGGGCCGCAAGCTGCACACCGGGCGCAGCCGCAACGACCAGGTCTGCCTGGACTTCCGGCTCTTCGTCAGCGCCCGGCTGGAGGTCTGGTCCGAGCTGCTGGCCGCGCTGATCGGCGTGCTGGCGGACCGCGCCGCCGAGCACACGCGGACCATCCTGCCGGGCTACACCCACATGCAGCCCGCCCAGCCCGTGAGCCTGGGGCACCACCTGATGGCCTACGCCTGGATGTTCAAGCGCGACTTCGAGCGCTGCCGCGACGCCCTGAAGCGCTCCGCCGTGTCGCCCCTGGGTGCGGCGGCCCTGGCGGGCACCACCTTCCCGCTGGACCCCGCGGCCGTGGCCGGGGAGCTGGGCCTGAACGGCACCTTCAACAACAGCCTGGACGCCGTGTCGGACCGGGATTTCGCCCTTGAGGCCCTCTTCACGGGCTCCACGGCCATGATGCACCTCTCGCGCCTCTGCGAGGAGCTCATCATCTGGTCCAACCCCAATTTCGGCTACGTGGCCCTGCCGGACGCCTACGCCACCGGCTCCTCCATCATGCCCCAGAAGAAGAACCCGGACGTGGCCGAGCTCATGCGCGGCAAGACGGGCAGGGTCTACGGCGCGCTCTTCAACCTGATGACGCTGATGAAGGGCCTGCCCCTGGCCTACAACCGGGACATGCAGGAGGACAAGGAGCCCTTCTTCGACGCCGACCGCACCGTGAGCGACTCCCTGGCCATCATGGCGGAGATGATGAAGGTCATGGGCTTCCGGCCGGAGCGCATGCGCCAGGCCCTGAAGCTGGGCTTCCTGAACGCCACGGAGCTGGCGGACTACCTGGCGGCCAAGGGCGTGCCCTTCCGCGAGGCGCACCACGTGGCTGGCTCGGCCGTGGCCCTGGCCGAGCGCAAGGGCTGCGGCCTGGAAGACCTCACCCTGGCCGATCTGCAAGGCCTGAGCGCCGCCATCGGCCCGGATGTGGCCGAGATACTGACCTACGAGGCGGCCATGAACCGCCGCAACACCCACGGCGGCACCTCGCCCGCGCGCGTTGAGGACCAGATCGCCGCCATGCGAGCCTGGCTGGCCGAAACGGCGGGGTAGGGCGGTTGCAACAGGGAATGAAAAAGGACGCCGCGATGCGGCGTCCTTTACAATTCGGCGCTGGCGGAAGCGTATAGGGGTCGAACCTACCGACGGGGATGAGCCGTCCACTGGATTTGAAGTCCAGGCGCCACACCGGTGACGATACGCTTCCGAAGAGAGGGGCTTGTACACCTTCCGTTCGGCAACATCAACAGGCAGCACATGGACAGCCCATGCGGGCTGTGTTATCTATCCCGCTGGAGGAAACCCTCCACGGAGGAATCCAATTGAATAATCTTACGAAGAATTTGGGTATTTGGGCGGTCATTTGCCTGGTTATGATCGTCCTGTTCAATCTTCTCAACCAGCAGCCCCCCCAGTCCAGCAAGCTGGCCTATTCGGAGTTCCTGAAGAAGGCCACCTCGGGCCAGATCGAGGCCGTCAAGATCCAGGGGCACCGCATCGAGGGCATCACCACCGACAACCAGCGCTTCGCCACCTATTCGCCCAACGACCCCACCCTGGTGCAGACGCTCATCGCCAACAAGGTCCAGGTGCGCGCCGAACCCGAGGAGGAGTCCCCCTGGTACGTCTCGCTGATGGTCTCCTGGTTCCCCATGCTCCTGCTGATCGGCGTGTGGATCTTCTTCATGCGCCAGATGCAGGGCGGCGGAGGCAAGGCCATGTCCTTCGGGCGCTCGCGGGCGCGGCTCATCAACCAGGACACCCAGCGCGTCACTTTCCAGGACGTGGCCGGTGTTGACGAGGCCAAGGAGGAACTCAACGAGATCGTGCAGTTCCTCTCCGACCCCAAGAAGTTCACCCGCCTGGGCGGGCGCATCCCCAAGGGCGTGCTGCTCGTGGGCTCGCCCGGCACCGGCAAGACCCTGCTTGCCCGCGCCGTTGCGGGCGAGGCGGGCGTGCCCTTCTTCTCCATCTCCGGCTCCGACTTCGTGGAGATGTTCGTGGGCGTGGGCGCGGCCCGCGTGCGCGACCTGTTCGTGCAGGGCAAGAAGAACGCCCCCTGCCTGATCTTCATCGACGAGATCGACGCCGTGGGCCGTCAGCGCGGCGCCGGCCTGGGCGGCGGTCACGACGAACGCGAGCAGACGCTCAACCAGCTCCTGGTGGAGATGGACGGCTTCGAATCCAATGAAGGCGTCATCCTCATCGCGGCCACCAACCGCCCCGACGTGCTGGACCCGGCGCTCCTGCGCCCCGGCCGTTTCGACCGCCAGGTCGTGGTCCCCTCGCCGGACCTGCGCGGCCGCAAGCGCATCCTGGAAGTGCACACCCGGCGCACCCCCATCGACAGCTCCGTGGACCTGGAAGTGCTGGCCAAGGGAACGCCCGGCTTCTCCGGCGCGGACCTGGAGAACCTGGTCAACGAGGCGGCCCTCTCCGCGGCCAAGCTCAACCGCGACCGCGTGACCATGGACGATTTCGAGATGGCCAAGGACAAGGTGCTCATGGGCAAGGAGCGGCGCAGCCTGATCCTCTCCGACGAGGAGAAGCGCAACACCGCCTACCACGAGGCCGGGCACGCCCTGGTGGGCAAGCTTCTGGAAGGCACCGACCCGGTGCACAAGGTTTCCATCATCCCGCGCGGCCGGGCCCTGGGCGTGACCATCTACCTCCCCGAGGACGACCGGCACACCTACACCAAGAACTTCCTGCTGGACAGGATCGTCATGCTCCTGGGCGGGCGCGTGGCCGAGGAGGTCGTACTGGGCCATATGACCACGGGTGCGGGCAACGATATCGAACGCGCCACCGACACGGCCCGCAAGATGGTCTGCAAGTGGGGCATGAGCGAGAAGCTCGGCCCCCTCTCCTACGGCGAGAAGGACGAGGAGATCTTCCTGGGCCGCGAGCTCATGCACCACAAGAACTTCTCCGAGGACACCTCCCGCCAGATAGACGCCGAGGTCCGTTCCATCGTGGAGGGCTGCCACTCCCGGGCCAAGGAACTGCTCACGGCCAACATCGAGTACCTGCACGCCATCGCCAAGGCGCTCCTGGATCGGGAGACCATCAGCGGGGCCGACATCGACCTGCTGCTCAAGAACCAGGAACTGCCCCCCCTGGAGCCCACGGCCAAAGCCGAGCCCGAAAAGGCCGATGCAAAGCCCGAGGCTTCCTCCGCTCAGGCGGATTCCGGACAGGCTGCCAAGGCTGGCGGCGAGGCCGGACAGGAAGAGGCCCAGGAATCCGAGAAGAAACCCTCCGGGAACGACTGATTCCTTCCCCGAGTAATATCCGCAAGGCCCCGGGCGCTCATGCCCCCGGGGCCGCCAACCCTCTGAGCGGAGCGGCCCACCGGTGAACCACGCAGACGTTTCGCCCGGCATTGCCGCGTGGACGGTGACACGGGGGCGGGTCTTGAAGCCTGCCCCTTTTCTCGTCATGGGCATCGTCAACGTCACCCCTGACTCGTTCTCCGACGGCGGCCGCAACTTCGAGGCCTCCGACGCCTGCGGGCACGCCTCCCGGCTCCTGGCCGAGGGCGCGGCCATCGTGGACGTGGGCGGCGAATCCACGCGTCCCTTCGCCGAGCAGGTGGGCCAGGACGAGGAGTTGCGACGGGTCGTCCCCGTGATCCGGGGCATCCTGGAACGCCACCCCGACGCGGTGGTCTCGGTGGACACCTACAAGGCCGAGGTGGCCCGGCAGGCCCTGGAGGCCGGGGCGGCCATCGTCAACGACGTGTCCGCCTGCGCCTTCGAGCCCGCCCTCCTGGACGTGGTGGCAAGCCACAAGCCCGGCTACGTGCTCATGCACTCCCTGGGCAAGCCCGGAACCATGCAGGTGGACCCGCGCTATTCCGACGTGCTCTCCGAGGTGCGGACCTTCTTCGAACGCGGCATCAGGATGCTCACCGGCGCCGGGCTCCCCGAAAACAGGATCGTGCTGGACCCGGGCATCGGCTTCGGCAAGACCCTGGAGCACAACCTGACCCTGCTGCGCGGCCTGGGAACCTTTCTGGACCTGGGCAGGCCCCTGCTCATGGGGCTCTCCAACAAATCGTTTCTGGGCAAGCTCCTGGGGCTCGAAGTGCACGAGCGCGGCCCCGCCACCCAGGTGGCCTCGGCCCTGGCCCAGCTCGCCGGGGCGCGCATCCATCGGGTGCACCAGGCGGCCCAGGCGGTGCAGGCCCTGACCCTGGCGGAGGCCATGCGCCCATGACCCAGTGGCTCGGCAACATCCACGTGGGCTGGCGCGAGGCCCTGGACGTGGCCCTGGTGGGGCTGCTGTTCTACCGCATGATCCTGCTGGTGCGCGGCACGCGGGCCGTGTCCGTGATCCACGGGGTCATCGTGGTGCTGGTGGCCAACTACCTCTCGGGAGAGTTCGGGCTCTACACCCTGCACTGGCTGCTGACCAACTTCCTGAATTCGTTCTTCCTGGTGATGGTCATCCTCTTCCAGGCGGACATCCGCAAGGCCTTGGCCCAGGTGGGCCTGCGCTGGTTCGGGGGCCGCAAACAGACTTCCCGGGGGCGCGAGGCGGCCAACCAACTGCTGGCCAGCCTGCTCGACCTGGCCGAGCGCAAGATCGGCGCGCTGGTGGTGCTGGAGCGCGGCGTGCCCCTGGGCGACATCATGGACAGGGGCATCGCCCTGGCCACGGACATCCGCCCTGAGGTGCTCCAGGCCGTGTTCCACCACGAAAGCCCGCTGCACGACGGGGCGGTGATCGTGCGCGGGGCCAAGGTCGCAGCCGTGGGCTGCATCCTGCCCCTGGCCTCGCACAGCGCACTCTCCACGGCTTTCGGCACGCGCCACCGCGCGGCGGTGGGCGTCACCGAGGAGACCGACGCCCTGGCCCTGGTGGTCTCGGAGGAGCGCGGCGAGATCCGCGCGGCCCAGGCGGGCACCCTCTCGGACGTGCTGGACCCCGCAGTCCTGGAGGAACTCCTGCTGACCCAATGGGCGGACCGCCGATGACCTCCCTGTGGTACTCAAGAATCCTCGCCCTTTTGCTCGCGGTGCTTTCGTGGTACCTCGTGACCGGAAGGGAGCGGGTGGACTCCTGGGTGCGCGTGCGCATCGAGATGTCCGGGCTGGCCGACGGCCTGGTGCTGCTGGGCGCTCCCCGCGACCACCTGGACGTGCTGGTGCGCGGCCCCAAGGGGCTGGTGCGCAGCGTGGACCCGGCTGAGCTGGTCTACACCCTGGACGCCTCGAAGCTCGTACCCGGGCGCAACACCGTGGTGGTCGGCCCGGACGCCGTGGCCCTCTCCCGTTTGTTCGAGGTGGTTGAGGTCCGGCCCGCAAACCTGGAATTCTTCGTGGAGCGCCGCGTCACGCGGACCGTGCCGGTGCTCGGGGCCTTCAAGGACGCCTCCGCCCGGGACTACACCATCGTCAGCCAGCTCGACCCGCCGAAGGTGACGCTCTCAGGACCTGAATCCGTTTTGCAGGACGTGGACGAGGTGCTGGTGGAGCCCATGGCCCTGCCCGATGCGCCCTCCGGCGCCTTCGAGGCTTTCGTCCGGCTGGTGCTGCCCGACCAGGTCGAGGCCTCGCCCAGATCTGTGAAGGCCAAGGTGCAGTTCCGCCAGAACATGCGGGAGGCCGTTGCCGAGGCGCCCGTGCGCCTGGCCTTCCAGGGGGCGGCCTCCATCCGCGTTGCGCCCGAGAATGTGACCCTGCGCCTGCGCGTGCCCGTTCCCCTGCTTAGGGAGGGCGGCTGGCGCGGCCTTGTGGACGCCTATGTGGAGGTGCCGCCGGCAACGCCGCCGGGACGCCACGAATATGCCTACAAAGTGACGCTGCCCCAGGGCTGCGAGCTGATACAGGCGAAACCGGAACGCGTTTCCGTGTTCGTCAAATGACAGGAGTATCGATGAACAAGCGCCTCTTCGGAACCGACGGCCTGCGCGGCCAGGTGAACATCCATCCCATGACCCCAGAAGTGGCCCTGCGCCTGGGCCTGGCGGCCGGCGTGCACTTCCGCAACGGCAAGTGCAGGCACAAGGTCGTCATCGGAAAGGATACGCGGCTCTCCGGTTATATATTCGAATACGCGCTGGCCTCGGGCTTCTGCGCCTCGGGCATGGACGTGTTCCTGGTGGGGCCGCTGCCCACGCCGGCCATCGCCTTCCTGACGCGCTCCATGCGGGCGGACGTGGGCGTGGTCATCTCCGCCTCACACAATCCGTTCATGGACAACGGCATAAAGTTCTTCGACCGCCGGGGCTGCAAGCTGCCCGACGAGGCCGAGGACCGCATCGCCGAGCGCGTGATCGGCTGCGACGACGCCTGCTGGGAGTTCCCCGCCCCGGAGGACGTGGGCAGGGCCTTCAAGATCGAGGACAGCCCCGGGCGCTACAACGTCTATCTCAAGTCCACGATCCCCTCGGAGCTGACCTTCGACGGGCTGAAGGTGGTCATCGACTGCGCCAACGGCGCCGCTTACCGCGTTTCGCCCCTGATCCTGGAGGAGCTTGGGGCCAAGGTGATCCGCGCGGGCGTGGAGCCCGACGGCAAGAACATCAACCGCCAGGTCGGGTCGCTCTATCCGTCCGTGGCGGCCAAGATGGTGCGGGAGACCGGGGCCGACATCGGCATCGCCCTGGACGGCGACGCTGACCGCGTGATCGTGGTGGACGAGAAGGGCAACGTGCTCGACGGCGACCAGATCATGGCCATCTGCGCCCTGGATATGATGGAGCGCCGGGAACTGCCCGGCAACCTGCTGGTGGCCACGGTGATGAGCAACATGGCCCTGGAGGTGTTCATGAACGAGCGCGGCGGCAGGCTGCTGCGCACCCCCGTGGGCGACCGCTACGTGTTCGAGGCCATGCAGCGCGAGGGCGCGACCCTGGGCGGCGAGCAGTCCGGCCACATCATCTTCAGGCGCCACGCCACCACCGGCGACGGCACCCTGGCCGCCCTACAGCTGATCCGCATCATGCTGGAGCGGGGCAAGCCCCTCTCCGAGCTGGCCAACCTGCTCAGGCCCTATCCTCAGGTGCTCATCAACGTGCACGTGGAGCGCAAGATCCCCTTCGACCACGTCCCTGCCGTAACCAAGGCCGTGGCCGAGTGCGAGGCCGCCCTGGCGGGCAAGGGCCGGGTGCTGCTGCGCTATTCAGGCACGGAGTCTGTGGCCAGGGTCATGGTGGAAGGTTCGGACGACGCGATGGTGCGCTCCCTGGCGGACTGCCTGGCGGGCACCCTCAAGGAGCACCTGCGCTGAGCAGGCCGTTTTCACTGGACTTTCTGGGCGATTCCCATAGAAAATCCTTAGAGGAATAAAGGCGCGAGCCTGGAGGTTGAGTCCGATGGAGATCAAGAAAGTCGTCGTTCCCGTGGCGGGCTGGGGCACGCGCTCCCTGCCGGCCACCAAGAACGTTCCCAAGGAGATGCTGCCCATCTTCAAGAAGCCGGTGGTGCAGTACGTGGTGGAAGAGGCCCAGGCGGCCGGGCTGACGGACGTGGTGTTCATCACCAACCGCAACAAGACCATCATCGAGGACCACTTCGACTACAACCTGGCCCTGGAGAACATCCTGGAGCGCTCCGGCAAGCTCGACCTGCTGGAGACCGTGCGCCAGACCGCCGAGATGGCCAACATCATCACCGTACGCCAGAAGAAGCAGCTGGGCCTTGGCCACGCGGTGCTCTGCGCCAAGGAAGTGGTCAAGAACGAGCCCTTCGCGGTCATGGTGGGCGACGACCTGATGTTCAGCATGGAGCCGGGCATCAAGCAGCTCATGGCCGTGGCCCAGTCCGAGCACATGTCCGTGGTGGGCGTGATGGAGGTCCCGGCGGACAAGGTCTCCAGCTACGGCATCATCGAGGCCGACGAGTTCTCCTCGGGCCTGTACCGTGTGCGCGACCTGGTGGAGAAGCCCAAGCCCAGCGAGGCCCCCTCCAAGCTGGCCATGGTGGGCCGCTACGTGCTCTTCCCAGAGATCTTCGAGCACCTGGAAGCCCTGACCCCCAACAAGGACGGCGAATACCAGCTCACCGATGCCCTGCGCGGCCAGGCCAAGAAGGGCCGCCTGCTGGCGGTGAAGCTTCGCGGCCAGCGCTTCGACGCGGGCGACTGGGTGGACTACCTGGCCGCCAACATCTACTTCGCCCTGCAGGACGAGGAGCTGCGCTACCCGCTCATCTCCAAGCTGCGGGACTTCATGCCCGTTTAACAGCATCCCCGGCCGGGCCGCCAGCGGGCGGCCCGGCTTTTCCCCCAGCATGTCCACCCTTGTGCGCGTAGCGCTGCTCTCACCGCCGTTCGCCTCGCTGACCTACGGCGTCCCCCCGCATTTCGTTGGCTGGGACCTCCCGCCCGGCCTGCGCGTGGCCGTGCCCATGGGCCGCTCCCTGCGCGCCGGGGTGGTGCTCGGCCCGGGCGAGCCCCTGCCCGAGGGCGTTGTGCTGCGCGATTTCGTCTGGCCCCTGGAGCTTTCGCCCCTGCTCGGCCCCGAATACGTGAATCTGGTGGAGAACCTGGCCGCGCGCCAGATGGCCCATCCCGGCCAGGTGCTGGCAACGCTGCTCCCGGCAGGGCTGCGCTCCGCCAGGGCCAGCCTGACCGTGCGCCAGGGCGGGCGCAGGCAGAAGGTTCCGCTCTCCAAGGTTCTGGACTCCGCAGCGCCCCTGGCGGAGCTGGCCGTGGCCTGGCGCGGGGGCGAGGCGGTGCTCTCGGTCTCCGCCGCCGAACCGGAACCGGCCTACCGCCTGCTGGTGGACCCGCCCTGGCCGGTGCGCCCGGCAGCCTCCGTGCAGTTGGCCGTGCTGGAGATGCTTTTCGCCAGGGGGCAAGCCACCCCCTCGCAGCTTCGCGACTCGCTCGGGCCTGGTGTGGGGACCGCGCTCAAGGCCCTTGAGGGCAAGGGCTGCGTCGTGCTCGGCCCGCCGCCGGAGGAGCCCGACGAACCCTGCGAACCCTGCGAACCCGAAGACCGCCCCCCGCTGACCGCCGAGCAGGCCGCCGCCCTTGAGGAGCTCGCTCCCCTGGTGCCACCCGGGCCGGGAGGGGTGCGGCTGGTGCACGGGGTCACGGGCAGCGGCAAGACGCGCCTTTATTTCGAGCTGGCCCTGGAGACGCTGCGCCGGGGCAGGTCCGTGATGCTGCTCGCGCCGGAGGTGGCCCTGGCTTCGGCCCTGCGCGCCCGGGCGCGGGCCTGGTTCGGGTTCGAACCGGTGTTCTCCCACGGCTACCAGACTCCAGTGCGCCGTGAGCGCGTCTTTCGCGAGGCGGCCCAGGCCCGGTCCCCCCATCTGTACGTGGGCACGCGCTCCGCGCTGTTCCTTCCCGTGTCGGACCTGGGCCTGATCGTCCTCGACGAGGAGCACGACGCCTCCTTCAAGCAGGACGAGCGCATGCCCTACCAGGCCAAGGAGGTCGCCTTCTTCCGGGCCCGCCAGGCCGGGGCCTTGCTGCTTCTGGGCTCGGCCACGCCGGACGTGAAGACCTACCAGTCCGCGCTGGACGGCGTGACGCCCAAGGTGGTCATGGCCGGTCGCGCCGGGCCAGGGCGTCTGCCCGACGTGGAGTTGGTGGACATGTCCGCCAGGGACAAGGCCGTGCACCTGGACGCCTGCCTGGGCCGGGAGGGCGCCGGCCTGCTGGCCCCGCAGGCGCTCGCGGCCCTGGCCGAGACGGTGGAGAAGGGCGAGCAGGCCATGATCCTGCTCAACAGGCGCGGCTACGCCCCGCTGATCTTCTGCCTTGACTGCGAGCAGGTGCAGCGCTGCCCCAGCTGCGAGGTCTCCCTGACCTACCACAAGGGCCGTGAGCGCCTGGTCTGCCACTATTGCGGCCTGAGCCAAGGCTTC
The DNA here is from genome assembly GCF_022808695.1 of Fundidesulfovibrio soli. Taxonomy (NCBI): domain Bacteria; kingdom Pseudomonadati; phylum Thermodesulfobacteriota; class Desulfovibrionia; order Desulfovibrionales; family Desulfovibrionaceae; genus Fundidesulfovibrio; species Fundidesulfovibrio soli. The sequence goes on along the minus strand of NZ_JAKZKW010000001.1, from coordinate 611,366 downwards.
CCGCGCCCGTGCTCCGCGTGCGGCGGGTGCAACTTCCTGCCCATGGGCGAGGGAACGGAGATGCTTGCCGAGCAGCTCCAGGCCGTTTTGCCCGCTGGAGCCGCGGTGGCCCGGCTGGACCGCGATGTGGCCCGGCGCGCGGGCAGGGCGGAGGCCATCCTGGATGATTTCGGGCAGGGGCGCTCGCAGGTGCTGGTGGGCACGCAGATGCTCTCCAAGGGGCACGACTTCCCGGAGGTGACCCTGGTGGTGGTCGCCGACGGGGACATGGGCCGCAACATGCCCGATTACCGCGCCGAGGAGCGCAGCTTCCAGATGCTCGTCCAGGTGGCCGGGCGGGCAGGGCGCGGCGGCAAGGCGGGCAGGGTGCTCATCCAGACGCGCACCCCCGGCGACCCCTTCTGGGAGCTGGTGCGTAACGCCGACTACGAGGGCTTCTTCGCCCAGCAGATCGAGAAGCGCCGCAAGTACGGCTATCCGCCCTTCGTCAAGCTGGGCCTGGTGCGGGCCAGCTACCCCCGGGACTACGAGCAGGGCCCTGAGGCCATCACGGAGCTTTCGCGGGCGCTGCGCGGAGTGCAGGGGGTGCGCGTGCTCGGGCCGTCGCCCGCGCCCATCGCCGTGCTGCGCGACCGCAGGCGCTTCAACTGTCTGCTCAAGGCCCAGGACTGGCCGTCGATCCGCCAGAGCTACGCCCAGGCCCTTCGGGCCATGACCGGCAACGGGAAGCTACGGCTGCAACTGGATCTGGATCCGGTGGATATGATGTGAGCCAGCCGCCCGAAGGATCACTCCCGGCTGGACAACCCGCCCGAATGGGCTATGATGCCCCCATGACTCAACATCCCGGGGGTTCCATGTCAGCATTCCTGAAGAACGACGACAACGTCCTGCTGGCCACCGCCGAGGCCATCATCCAGGAGCGCCGCAAGCTGGGCCTGGAGGGTCTGGTGGGGGGCCTGGAGGCCGTGGTCATCTCCACCGAGCAGGACCACTTCCAGCCCGCCATCCTGCAGTTGCTCTCCACCACGGGGCACCAGCTCAAATACGCCTTCAGCGACGGCGACCGCGATGTGGCCGTGCTCACCCTGGAAGGTTCCGCCGACCTCATAGTGCAGACTCGCACCGGAGGCGAAAACCCCTTCCTCGAGGCCAACCGGGGTGCCAAGACGGCCGCCATGCCCAACACCCGCCTGGAGACCTTCGTCTTCAAGTGCAGGGACGTGCGCGAATATGCGCGGATTCAGCGCGAGCGAGGGGTGTTCTTCCTGCAGGACCGCGTGTTCGACAATTCCCGTTACCGCTACGCCCAGACCATGCCGTCGCGCTTCACGGGCAATGCCGTGGGCCTGGTGGAGTGGAAGACCAGGGAGTCCGACTATCTGACGGACGGCTGCAGCCCCCTGGCGCTGCCTGTCACCAAACCGGCCAGGCCCTACCTTGCCAACATCGGCGAACTGGACCACGTGGCCACCCGCGTGCGCGCCGAGGAGCGTGATGCCGCCATCCTGGAGTTCATGCAGCTCACAGGCTACAATTTCGCGTTCTCGGTCTATGTGGAGGCGCTCAACTCCATCACCAACGTGGCCCGGCTCACCCCGGACGACTACGCCCAGGTGTTCACCTCCGGCATCGAGCCTTTCAAGACCGTGGAGACCTCCGGCCCCACGGAGTTGTTCATCCACAACTTCGGGCCGCGCAGCCACCACATGGCCTTCAACACGGCCAACATCGAGAGCACCGTGGAGGCATTGAGCGCCGACGGATTGGGCTTCCTCTCCGAACTTGTGGGCTCCCGCGAGGAGGGGCTCAAACAGATCTTCAGCAAGATGAGCCCGCACACCCTGCTGGTGAACGAATACATCCAGCGCTACGACGGGTTCGACGGATTCTTCACCAAATCCAACGTGACGTTGCTAACCGAATCCACAAAGAATCAATAACCAAGGAGGTACGGTGTGGCGATTTGCAGGACGATCCTCTTGACGGCATTGGTCGCCGTCGCCGCATTGTTCGCTTGCGGCGCGGCCCTGGCCCAGGATAAATCCGGCTTCCCGATCATAACGGGCGAGCACTGGATCAACGCCACCGACGGCGAGCGCCTGGCCTTCATCGCCGGGCTCACGACCATGGTGGAGCTTGAAAAGGAAGTCCAGGGCGACAATCTTCCCCCGGTACAGAAGAGCCTCATCCCCAGTTGGGTGCGCGGCCTGTCGCGCTACACCCTCAAGGAGATCGTCGCGGCCATGGACAAGGCTTTCGCCAAGAAGCCCGAGCTCAAGTCCAAGCCTGTGGTCGAGGTTCTGTGGTACGAAGTGGCCATCCCTGAGACTCCAGCAAAATAGCGGGTGAAACCATGAGCAGAACTCTTACCACAGGTGTCCTTGTCCTTACGTTGTTGTTTGGTGCCGGTTGCACCAACATGAATAAAACCCAGCAGGGCGCGCTGAGCGGCGGCGTCATCGGCGCGGGCGCGGGCGCGGGCATCGCCGCCATCGCGGGTGGCTATGTGGGCGTCGGGGCCGCGGTGGGCGGCGCGCTCGGTGCGGTGGCCGGCGGCCTCTACGGCCACGAGCAGGACAAGAAGGCTGGCACCACCACGACCAGCAAAAAGAAGAAGAAAAGCCCGCCTCCCCCGGCCGAAACCTATTGATGGCCCGGCCTGGGAGGCAATCCCTCCCGGCCCTTTGCCCTAGGCGGACGCTCTCCGCACGGAGCTCGCCAGGCACTGGCCCCTGGACCCGATGAAACTAGAAAGCCCCCGCGCATCGGCGATGCGCGGGGGCTTAGTCGTTGTGTCTGGCGGGCATTGGGCGGTCTTCTCTGCGAAAGCAGGCGCCGCAAGTCCCTGAACCGGGGAGGGCGGCTAACGCCTCCGCGTGAAGTCCTTCTCGAGGTAATTCATGATGCCCTCGGCCGGTTGCGGCCTGGAGAACAGGAATCCTTGGGCCATCTGGCAGCCCAGCGTCCTGATGACGGCGAGCTGGGCCTCGGTCTCCACGCCTTCCGCGATGAGGCCCAGGCCAAGGTTGCGCCCCAGGCCCACGATGGCCCGCACGATCTCCGCGTGGCCGCCGGTGGCGTCGATTTCGCGGATGAAGGAGCGGTCGATCTTGAGCATGTCGATGGGGAAGCGGTGCAGGTAGGAAAGCGAGGAATAGCCCGTGCCGAAGTCGTCCACGAAGAGGCGAAGGCCCAGGGCCTTGAGTTCCTCCAGGCGTTCGATGGCGGCCTCGCCGCGGTCCATGATGACGCTCTCGGTGATCTCCAGCTCCAGGCTGCCCGGGGCGATCTCCGCCGTCTGGAGCAGGCCCGCCAGCTTCTGACCGAGGTCGGTCTGGGAGAACTGCTTGGCCGAGATGTTGACGGTCATGGAGAGGGGGGTGGGCAGCGGAAACCGCTTCTGGATCAGGGCCAGCATGCGGCATGCCTCTTCCAGAACCCACCAGCCCAGCGGGACGATGAGCCCGTTCTCCTCGGCCAGGGGGATGAACTCCAGAGGGGGGATGAATCCCCGCTCGGGGTGATTCCAGCGCAGCAGGGCCTCCAGGCTCACCGTGACCCCGGTGTTCACGTCCACGATGGGCTGGTAGTGCAGCTCGAATTCGCTTTTGGCCAATGCCCTGCGGAACTCGTTTTCCATGGTGAGCAGGCGGATGGTCTGCTCGTGCAGGGCGTTGTCGAACACCTCGTAGCGCGATTTGCCCATGCTCTTGGCGCGGTACATGGTCAGGTCCGCGTCGCGCAGCACCTCCTCGGCGGTGCCGCAGTAGCCGGTGCAGCAAATGATGCCGATTGAGACAGTGCTGTAAATCTCCTGCCCGTCGATGGTGAAGGGAACGCTCAACTCCTCCAGGATGCGCTCGGCCACCAGCGTGGCGCCGGAGAGGCTGCGAACCTGCTCGGAGATGACGGCGAATTCGTCTCCACCCATGCGGGCCAGGGTGTCGGCCTCGCGGGTGACGGTCTTCAGGCGCTCGGACAGTTTGATCAGGAACTGGTCGCCCAGGGCGTGGCCGAGGCTGTCGTTGATGACCTTGAACCTGTCCACGTCCAGGTAGAGCAGGGCGAAAAAGCTGTTTTGCCGGGCGCAGCGCGTGATGGCCTGGGAGAGCCGGTCCATGAACAGGGCGCGGTTGGGCAGGCCCGTGAGCGCGTCATGCAGGGACTGGTGCAGCAACTGCTCCTCGAAGCGCTTGTGCTCGCTGATGTCCTCCAGGGTGCCTTCGTAGCGCACGCTCTCGCCGGTGGGCCCGTGCACGAGGTGGGCGTTGATGGAGGCCCAGAGGGGGCTGCCGTCCTGGCGCACGGTCTGCACCTCGAAGGCCTGTATGCTGCCGTGGTCGCTCAGGATGCGCTGAAATATCTCGCGCTTGCCGGGGTCGCTGCAAATGCGGGCGGCGAGGTCCTCCACGGATGCTGTCATTTCCTCCAGGGATGAATAGCCCAGGATACGGGCCATGGCCGGGTTGGCGCTCACCAGCTTGCCCTGGTGGTTCACCTGGAAGATGCCCTCGATGGCGTTCTCGAAGATAGAGCGGTATTTGGCCTCGGCGGCGTTGCGCTCGTTGATCTCGGTCTGGAGGCGTTTGTTGGTCTCTTCCAGCTGGAGCGTGCGGTCGTGGAGTTCTACCGTCCTGCGGCGCACCTGTTTTTCCAGGTTCTCGCGGTGGGCCTTGTTCTCCTTGAGGAGCTTGGCGCGCTCCAGGGCGCGGCGCACGCAGTGCTCCAGGATGCCCAGGTCCTCCACGGGCTTGAGCACGTAGTCCCAGGCGCCCAGGCGCAGGGCTTCGATGGCGTCCTGGATCATGCCGGTGCCGGAGACCACGATGATCGGCACGTCCGGGGCTTCGCGCACCACGGTGGCCAGCACTTCGAGGCCGTCCATCTCGGGCATTCGAAGGTCTACGAGGATGATGTCTGGGTGTTCGGCGCGGAAGACTTCCAACCCGGCACGGCCGTTGGAAGCCTGGAGCACCTTGAAACCGCTGTCTTCGAGGTAGGCCTGGAAGGAGCGCCTGATAACGTCCTCGTCATCGATGGTCAGCAGCGTGGCCAAGGGCTCGTATGTCATGGGGTCATTCCTGGAGGAGTGTCGTAATTTTCCGCACCATCTCCCCCATGTCCAGCACGGGCTTGAAAAAGACATGACTGTCATCGAGCCCGGCGGACTTGAGGTCCTCGGAGAGGCTGAACTTGGTGGAGCCGGTGTGGATGAGGAACTTCATGCCCGGATGATCCCGGGCCAACTCGAGAATCAGGGCCGCGCCGTCCATTCCGGGCAGGCGCAGGTCCACAACGGCCAGATGCGGCGGATTAGAGCGCGCGACATCGATCGCCTGTTCGGCTGAGTCGGCGGTGCGGACCAGGAAGCCTTCGTCCTCGAGGTATGCGGCAAGACTGAGCCGCACTGGGGCTTCGTCGTCAACTACCAGAAGTTCGGCTTCTTCGATGCGCATTGTATGTCGCTTGCAAACGTTGGGGCGTAGTGACTCCACGGCATAAGTCAGGTCCCGGATACGCGAAAACGCGGCTCAGGCCAATTCATTTTTATCTCGGAGTGCAATGGTAGGAATTATTCCGACGGTAAATCCCGCGATATGCCCGCCCGCCCCTGCTGTCAGGGGCGGGCGGGCGGGCGGAGTGCTTCCTGCGTGCCGGATCGGGGCTAGTGCGTGATGGCCCTGCGGATGGTGGCCCTGGCCTGGGAGGTCTTGTCCAGGGTGATGGCCGTGCCGTAGCAGCTGAAGAACTTGGAGCCGTCGGGATGGAAGGCCACGGCCTCCTGGTAGCCCACGATGGCCTCGGCGCCGATCTCCATGGCGGATGCGGCCAGGGAGAGCATGGCGCATTCGGCGTCGTAGCCGCGCCCGTGCACCAGGCCCAGCACGCCCTTGGCGCGGCGGCCCTTGATGCTCGGCGTGGTGACCATCAGGAACTTGCCGGAGTAGAACATCTCCTTGGCGTGCTGGAGGCGTTTGCCCTGCTTGAGTTCCTCGTTGGGGTCCTTGGCTTTGCGGTCCGAACCGGTGAAGATCGAGAGCATGGCTCCTCCTTGCGGCTTAGAGAGTATGTCGTTCCGGCTTGGGCCGGTGCGTTTCGTCCATGAAACCAAGCAGTATCCATGCCATGATTTCAGTACGTGTCATTTCGAGGTGTTGGCGCGGAGGGGTGCCGGCAGCGTCGGAAAACCGCCGGAAAAAAAGGCCTGGAGGCGGCGAGCCTCCAGGCCTGAAGGGCGATGTCGGATGTGGCGTCAGCAGATGCGGGGGAGCTGTTCGCCTTCGAGCATGCCGAGCATCCTGTGCCCGCCCATGCCGGTGCGCAGCACCACCTTGCCCGGCCTGTCGGCCACCACGGAGCCGATCACCCTGGCCTGACGGCCAAGCGGGTCGCGGCGCATGATCGTCAGCGCCTGCTGGGCGTACTTCTCGGGCAGCACGCAGATCAGCTTGCCCTCGTTGGCGAGGTAGAGCGGGTCCAGCCCGAGGATTTCGCAGCCGGCGCGCACCACGTCGCTCACGGGGATGGCGGGTTCGTCGAGCACGATGCCCACTGAGGACTGCTGGGCGATCTCGTTGAGCGAGGTCGCAAGGCCGCCGCGGGTGGGGTCGCGCAGCACATGGACCTTGGGCAGGGCCTCAATGAGCTTGAGCGTCAGATGATTGAGCGAGGCGCAGTCGCTTTGCACGGGAGCCTCGAAGGAGAGGCCCTGCCGGTGGGAGAGCACGGTGAGGCCGTGGTCGCCCAGGGTGCCGGAGATGATCACAGCGTCGCCGGGCCTGGCCCTGTGCCCGCTGGGCGCGGGGTTCGCCACCACCTGGCCGATGCCGGTGGTGTTGATGAAGATCTTGTCAGCCGTGCCCCGCGGCACCACCTTGGTGTCGCCAGCCACGATGCGCACCTTGGCCTTCTTCGCGGCCAGGCCCATGGAGGCCACGATGCGCTCCAGGTCGGCCATGGCGAAACCTTCCTCGATGATGAAGCCGCAGGTCAGGTAGAGCGGCTTCGCCCCGAGCATGGCCACGTCGTTGACTGTGCCGTGCACGGCCAGGGAGCCGATGTCGCCCCCGGGAAAGAAGATGGGGTCCACGGTGAAGGAGTCGGTGCTGACGGCCAGCGGCCCGGAGACGTTGATCAGGGCCGCGTCGTCCATGCGGTTGAGGATGGGGTTGCCCAGGTGCTTGAAGAACACGTCGGCCACCAACCGGTGGGAGGCAAGGCCTCCGCTGCCTTGGTCCAGAAGAATCTTGTCGCTCATGGAACCCTACCGGTCGGTGTTGAGGTCGAGTTGGTATTTGAAGTACGCGGCGCAGCTGCCCTCGGTGGAGACCATGCATGGGCCCACGGGCTGGGCCGGGGTGCAGGCCTTGCCGAACAGCGGGCACTCGTCGGGGCGCATGATGCCCTTGAGCACCTCGCCGCAGCGGCAGCCGGGCAGCGGTTTGGAGGCCTTGAGCTCCACGCCGAGCACCTCGAAGGCGTCGAATGCGCGGTAGGCGTCCGTGAAGCCCAGGCCGCTGCCGGGGATGGTGCCGATGCCGCGCCAGAGGGCGTCCACGGGCTTGTAGACCTCGGCGACGATGGCCCGGGCCTTGGGGTTGCCCTCGTCGGCCACCACGCGCTTATAGTTGTTGATGACCTTGGGTTTGCCCTGGCGCTTCATCTCCGTCATGAGCAGGATGGCCTGCAGCAGGTCCACCGGCTCGAAGCCGGCCACCACGGCGGGGACGTGGTAACGCTCGGCCAGGGGCCTGTAGGGCTCCATGCCGATGATGGCGGAGACGTGGCCGGGCAGCATGAAGCCTTCCACGGCCATGTCCGGGTCGGAGAGCAGGGCGTCCAGGGCCGGGGGCACCAGCTTGTGGAAGGGCATGACCAGGAAGTTGCTGAGCCCCTCCTGGCGGGCGATCCTCACGGTGGCGGCCACGGTGGGGGTGGTGGTCTCGAAGCCGATGCCAAGGAAGACGACCTTGTCGCCCGGGTTGTCGCGGGCGATGGCCAGGGCGTCGAAGGGCGAATAGACCACCTCGACGCGCGCTCCCTCGGCGTGGGCCTTCTTCAGGCTGGCGCCGCCGGGGCCGGGCACGCGCATCAGGTCGCCGAAGGTGGCGATGATGACGCCGCTGCGGCCTGCGAGTTCAAGATAGGCGGCCACCTCGGATTCGTGCGTCACGCACACGGGGCAGCCCGGGCCGGTGAGGTGCACCACGGACTTCGGCAGCAGCGAATGCACGCCGCTGCGGAACAGGGCCACGGTATGGGTGCCGCAGACTTCCATGAAGCGCAGGCTGGAGCCTTTGACGGATTCTTCGATCTGAACCAGAAGCTCCTTGCAACGCGCCGGGTCGCGGAGGGGATCAGATGAGGTCAAGGTTCCATCCCTCCTGGAATATCTTCAGCGTCTCCAACGCTTCTTCGCGGTTGAGAATCCTGATCGCGAATCCGGCGTGGATGATCACGAATTCGCCCACGGCGGGCTTGTCTTCGATGAGGTCGAGGCGGATCTGCTTGCGGACCCCGCCGATTTCAACATCGGCGACCTCGCCCTCGATATGCTTCACTTCCATGGGAACGGCCAGGCACATGGGGAACCTCCCAATAAGGATGCGGCGTTGTGAAATGGACGCGCCGCAACTGGATGCACGGGTATATGGTGGCTCAATGCGGTCAAGTCAAGGCCGGGTGGTGAAAGATGAACCTCCTTACATGGATCGGACATCTAGAATTCATTCCCGGCTGTCGTATAAATGTACCGGATGGACCCTGGAGCCGGTGGTCTGCACCTGCCTGGACGGATTGTTGGCCGCCTGCAGTATATTGGTTTACTGCCGTTCACTGGCAGTAGATAGCGCTTGCTAATACCTCGTGTGACGTGGTAAAAAAGATTGAATCGGGAATTCCGGGCGATGTGAACATCGAGTGGTGTCGTATGAGCGAGCTTGAACCGCAGGACGTCATTGTCCAGGCGCGTAAACATTTGTTGAATATTGTCTCCATCCTCAAGGATGGTTCGGTGGAAGACGCCATAAAGGCGGCTGTCTATGGCCTTTACGCCTACATAAAGCACAGTGGCGTCCTGATCCGTCAGGAAAAGAAGGAATACCAGGAACTGCTCACCAAGGCGGTGCACCTGATAAGCCTCGATCCGCTGGTGAAGCAGATGTGCTCGGAACCGCTGGAGTACGTGCCCAGAAACGAGCTTCAACTCCTCTCGCGCATGCGCCAGCTGCCCGAGCAGATTCGCTCTCTTCACCGTGATCGGCTGCAGCAGGCCGAGACGGCCCGGCTTCAGTCCCGCTCGGACCGCATGGAGAAGGGCCGCCAGCTCATCGCCCAGAAATATTTCGACGGAGCCGTGCAGCACCTGGGCCGGCTGAGCGCCGAGTTCGCCGACGATGCCGCACTGCAGGCCCAGATCGGCAAGATGCTCTTCGACATCAACCACATCGAGTGCATCACCTATTTCGAGAAGGCCGTGGCCCTCGACCCCCAGGACCACGGTAGCCTGGCCATGATGGGCGTGGCTTTCCGCAAGATCCGCCAGTTCGACAACGCCGAGCGCGCCTACCTCGCGGCGCTGGAGAGGGATCAGGACAACGTGAACTACTTGTTCAACCTCTCCCGGGTGTATATCGACGCTGGTAAATGGACCAACGCCCAGGAAACATTGCGCCGGGTGCTGGATATCGACCCGACGCTCGGCCCGGCGCGCAAGGCGCTCGAGTTCGCCACGCGCCACTGCAGGGATCTGATGTGATGGCCGCCTCCGCCCAGCCCCTCGCGCCCTGGCAGGTATACGGAGGGCTGGAGCCGCCCAGCCTGCCCAGCCCCGCCCAATTGCCTCCGGCACCCACGGACATGCAGTGCTACGACTTCTGGGACCGCTACTGCATGCTGCCCCATATCCGCCAGCACAGCCTCGGCGTGGCCCGGGTGGCCACCCGGCTGGCCCTGCTGGGCAGGCAGGCCGGCCTCGACGTTGACGTGCAGACGGTGCGCGCCTCGGCCCTGCTGCACGACATCGCCAAGACCTACACCATCCGCCACGGGGGCAACCACAGCCAGCTGGGCGGAGCATGGATGCAGCAGGCCACGGGCAACCCCCTGCTGGCCATGGGTATCGTGCATCACGTGCACTGGCCCTGGCATGTCGACGTGCGGGCCTTCTTCCTGCCCCTGGCCATCATCTACGGAGACAAGCGTGTCCGCCACGACACGGTGGTCAAGCTTGACGAACGCTTCGAGGACCTCTACTCCCGCTACGGCAGCACGCAATACGTCCGCGACAGGCTGGCCGAATCGCGGCAGCAGTCCGCGATGATAGAAGAGGCGTTCGGAAACCTACTCGGGGTGGACCTCCATGAAGATACTTTTGATAGCGGGCGGCTGGTCGAGTGAGCGCGACGTCTCCCTGAGCGGGGCGCGCAACATCGACTCCGCGCTCCGCGCCCTCGGGCACGCGGTCACCTTTTTCGACCCGCTGCACAGCTTCGATTCCCTCACCGCCGAGGCCCGGCGGCACGACTTCGCCTTCCTGAACCTGCACGGCTCCCCCGGCGAGGACGGCCTTGTCCAGGCCATCCTGGACGCCGCGGGATGCCCCTACCAGGGCAGCGGCCCGGCTGCCTCCTTCCTGGCCTTGAACAAGGCCGCCGCCAAGCAGGTCTTCCGCGCCAGCGGCCTCGAGACGGCCGACTGGGAGCTGCTTGTCGCCCACCCCGGCGAGGCCTGGCGGCCCCGCTTCGGCCTGCCGGCGTTCTTCAAGCCCAACAACGGCGGCTCCAGCCTGGGCATGAGCCTGGTGCGCCAGGAAGCCGACCTGCCCGCCGCGCTGACCGCCGCCTTCGACAAGGACCGGGAGGTCCTGGTGGAGCCGGCCCTGGACGGGCTGGAGGTCACCTGCGCGGTGCTTGGCGAAGAGGCTCTGCCCCCCATCCTCATCAAGCCCAAGGCCGGGGTGTTCTTCGACTACGAGAGCAAATACGTGCAGGACGCAGCGGAGGAGATCTGCCCCGCGCCCCTTCCCGGCGAGGTCCTCGCTGCGGTGGAGCGCGCTTCCCTGGCCGCGCACAAGGCCCTTGGCCTGAGAGGCTATAGCCGGTCGGACTTCATCCTCTCGGGGCAGACCCCGGTGCTCCTGGAGGTCAACACCCTGCCGGGCATGACCGCCACCAGCCTGCTGCCCAGGGCCGCCGGAGTCGTGGGGCTGGACTATGCGGCCCTGGTCGCGCGGCTGATCGAACTGGGCCTTTCCGGTAGGGAATAGAACAACGCACTGGACGAACAGGCCCCCGGCATTATACAGCACCTGTCCGGCCGAAGGCCCCGCCAATTCACGCCGCTCATGCGGATTCTGGAGCATC